>DATKLL010000016.1:0-34200 GCA_035542475.1 Syntrophales bacterium | reverse complement strand
TCACAAGGCACTTCATTTTGTAAATGACCGTTCTCCCCATAACCTCATCCAGAATGGTTGAGATAACGCCGCCGTGGACTAGGTTCTTCCATCCACTGAGATGTCCTGGCACCTTGACCCATGAATAAATTGATTCGTCGTCTGTAAAAAATTCCAGACGAAGCCCCGACGGATTAGCGGGGCTGCAGCCAAAGCACATGCTGTCACTCCTGTTAGGCAGACGCTTAAGTCCTTCTTTCCTGTTCATAAAGCAAAACCCTTTAGTTTCTAAGCTGGTTTCATCCTCTTCAACTGGCTACTTCTTTGGCGGAGCGGGATCCAGGAGCTCAGCTGTGATGCCCGCTATGCGCTTGGCTTCAGCCGCGTACTCTTCCCATTTCGTCATGGCCCTTACGACAAGCCTCGCCCCATCCGGCGACCCGCCGCCATGCATGCAGCCCGGTATTCCGCCCCCTACCGTAAGCCACTCGACCAAACGCGCAGCGCGGGATCTCGTCTCGCCATCGGCGCCAGCCGTCAGTGCGTCAAACAATTTTGTCCCATATTCCGGTGATTGAAAGTCTTTAAAAGAAGGAAAACATCCTGTTTCGGCAATGCCGCCGGAAATATCCTGGGCGATCACCTTCGTTTCATACGGCAGCTTCCCCACCTGCGTCTTATTGGCATGGGCAAGAAGGGAATCAGGAACGAAGATTCCCGATGGTTGTCTTTTCCCCCTCATTACGGCGCCGAGGCCCAGGCCATAAGTAATTTCGTTATTGATGGCCATTTGCACGAGCTTGTCCTGGAATGTTCTCATGCTCAGGCCGTTGGCCCTGGCCATGTTAATGGCAGCGCCAATCATTACATCACCCTGCCCGGCTACACAGGCACCTATAGCTGCCCGGTATATGGAGGTGAAGTTCATCAGGAGTCTGCCGGTATATTTGAATTCACCGCACATGAACACCCGGTCTTTGGGGACAAACACGTCATCAAAAATCAGGAAGGTTTGGGTGATATTGCCGGCTTTTGGAGCGTCCCACCCTTCCTCTTCATCGCGGGCATCGCTCGGGTGCCGCGTCTCCACAATCGTCAGCCCTTCGACGTCCCGCGGCACGGCTGCGGCTACGCAAAAATCCTTCTCTGTCTCGCCGTAACCGCTTCCCGGCATACAGATGATTTCATGTGCCGCTGCAACCCCACAGATCTGGCATTTAAACCCACGGATTACGATGCCGTCGGAGTGTATTTCTTTTACATGAAGATTACTGTCTTTGTTGGTCTGTTGGGAAGGTCTCAAAGAGCGGTTGCCTTTGGCGTCCGTGATGGCGCCTGCCTTTGTGACACAGTTATCCTCCATGTATCTCCAGTATTTCTTTACACGCTCATGGTAGTCGGTCCCCAGGTCTTTATCCATCTGCCATGTTGCATCCCAGATTACGTTCATCGCCGTCCAGCCGGCGCAAGTCGCCCCCTGACAGGTTCCGGATTGATGAAACTGCTCCCGCTTCATGTTGGAGTTACCCATAACATCTTCCGCCGTTTGCATAAGCGAATTCCAGCGATGTATAGTTTCGCCTGTCAGGTATGACTTTGTTGTGTAGATATGTGCCTTTTCAGGGTCATGAGACAGGTCATACGAGCGCTTCACCGACTGTATATGAAGACGGGTCGCTGGATGAGTTGTCACATCCTCGATAACCTCTCCCCACTTATAAACGTTGGGCCTCATCTTTCTGATACTTTCTATATATTGTTCACCATTTTTTAGTGCCATGATGACAAACCTCCATATATTTGAGTTTTTTCCAATCAATTCATTTTAGGTTATAATTTAGCATAAAAGGGAATAATTTTAAATATGTCTTACTAGCTAAGAGTGAACTTCGACTACATATGACCTGTTATTTTTGCATGGCTTGAGTCTTCATACGCGGGATTTCGTCAATACAGGCAATCCGAAAAATGTTTAAAAAAAAGTGTTTTAAAATACAATATATGGTATAATAAAAACAATACAAATACAATATTCAGTGTTTTAGTGGTCAAGTTATTCGGATTTTTAATTGACAACTAACCAATAAAAACGCATGCCATTACCCCAGAAAAACCGCTACCGTGTTCCACCCTGGTCTTGGTTTATCTGGGTTGTGGGAGCGAGGACGACGGTTAAAGAGTAAACTGATTTTTAACTTTCAGCACAAAGGCGGGGCAGGGAACCCCGCCTTTCTTATTTGAGAAGTTGATAGTAACATATTTGGTACTCCCGGCCTTCGCGAAATGAAAACATGGCAATCGATTCTACCCCTTTATTTCCGACCATCACTTGACAAAAATTATCGGATATGCAAAATTACTAACCGTCAATAAGAAAGCCATCATCCGTTATGCAAAAACAGCTCACCCAACTATGAAAAAAGCATTACCGCACTCAAGAAGCTGAATCAGGAAGAGAGGGAAAACTGATATTTCTATAACCCCAATGCAGTCATCAAGGAGGGGTTCCTGTATGGAAAAGAAATTATATGGCCAGAAAGTAACAACAGCGATAAAAAAAGGATTCGAGAAGTGGCAAAAAAATATCCATGGGCCGCAGAAAGAACTCAAACAGAATTTTCAGACACTCTCCGGATATCCTATCCAACCCCTTTATACACCTCTCGATATAGCTGATATGGACTATCTCAACGACTTGGGATTTCCGGGTTGTGAGCCTTATATACGCGGTGTCCACCCGACCATGTACCGGGGTAGGACATGGACCCAGCGGCAGCTTGCTGGTTTCGGTCCGCCTGAAGAAACGAATGGCAGATACAAATTTCTTCTTCAACAGGGTGCAACGGGTATCAACGGTGTCTTCGATTACCCTACTCTGCGCGGTTATGACAGTGATGATCCGGAAGTGTACGCAGATGTGGGCCGCGGCGGTGTTGCAATTGACACGATTGAGGACATGCAGATCTTATTTGAAGGAATTCCCACCGATCAGGTCAGCGTGTCACTTGTTACATGCCAGCCGATCTGCAACATTTCCATTCAGTCTATGTATTTTGCCAATGCCCAGAGAAAGGGAGTGCCTCTGAACAGCCTGGCGGGAACAAGCCAGAACGACTTCCTTATGGAGACTGCCATTACTACCGCTCCCGGTGTTCTGCCTCCGAAGGCATCTTTCAAATTGAGCTGTGATGCCATAGAATTTTGCACAAAGTATGTGCCCCGCTGGAATCCTATCAGCTTTGCAGGATACAATTACCGGGAAGCCGGATGCACAGCGCCTCAGGAAGTTGCCTTCGTTATTTCCAACGCCATTGCATGCTCCGAGGAGATGATCCGGCGAGGATTCGATATTGACAGATTTGCACCAAGGCTGAGTTTTTTCTTCTCCGCCCACAATGATTTCTTCGAGGAAATCGCAAAATACCGGGCTGCCAGGAGAGTATATTACAAAATAATGAAAGAGCGCTTCGGTACGACAAATCCTCGATCCTCGATGCTTCGATTTCACGTACAGACGGCCGGCGTGGCCTTGACGGCCCAACAACCTTTGAACAACATCGCCAGGGCAGCCTATCATGCTCTCTCTGCCGTACTTGGCGGAGCCCAGTCGGTTCATGTCGATGCTTACGACGAAGCACTGTGTACCCCCACGGAGCTTTCCTCTCTGACAGCCCTCAGGACACAGCAGATCCTGCAGCGGGAAACAGGTGTGACCAACACCGTAGATCCGCTGGGCGGATCATATTTTGTGGAATCTCTGACCAACAAAATGGAGGATGAGGTAGGAAGAATTATAACAGAGATAGACGGCATGGGGGGTATCGTGAAGGCCGTCGAGAAGGGCTGGGTCCATAATGAAATTTCATCTGCCGCTTATCAGTACCAAGTTAACATTGAATCTGGTGAAATGCCCATCGTTGGAATAAATTGTTTCAAAGTTGAGGATGAAGTCCTTCCGATCGAACTTTTTAAAGTTCCGGAGACGCTGCTTGTACAGGGAGAAAAGTTAAAAAGGGTAAAAAAAGAGCGAAATCCTGTAGAAGTCAGCAAGAGTCTGGTAGCCATCTCCAGGTGTTGTGAAGAAGATAGAAACATCATGGAAGCCGCGGTGGATGCAGTTAAGGCCTGTGTGACGGAAGGAGAAATATCAAATACTCTGAAGGCTTGTTACGGGGTATGGCATCCGCCCCTCTTCTAATGCGTCAGTAAACTGTTCAAAGGAAACAAATGACGAGCAGAAAAAAAAGAATTCTTATAGCCCGCCTCGGCATGGATGCCCATTGGAGGGGCAGCATTGTCGTGGCAAGGGCTTTAAGAGATGCTGGGATAGAAGTGATATATATAGGCAACGAGATGCCTGAGGGAATCGTGAAGGCCGCCATTGAAGAAAGTGTTGATATTATCGGCTTAAGTTCTCTCTCCGGTAATCATATGATCCTGGCGCCGGAGGTTATCCGGATTCTGAAAGTAATGGGAGCTGAAGATATAAAAGTCATTTTCGGAGGAACAGTGCCCCCTGAGGATATCCCTTTACTGAAGGCTGCAGGGATTTTAGAAGTGTTTGGCCCCGGATCATCTCTTAAAACTATTATTGATTTCATCAACTCACTGGACTAGAGATGATATGAGACATTCTCATAGATCCGATGAGCATATCAGTCGGTTTCATAGCAAGCCAATATTTCACCAAAATAGAGGGTATGGTAATCCTTTTTCGGATAAAGGGATGAATCATAAGCCTTCTCAAAATGGGCCGGGTTCATGGCAGACTTATAGATGATTTTACACTCGTAATGGCGTCCTCGGGTTTTAATAATCGGAGAAGCGACCTTGTGGCTCCGGCTTGTCTCCAGGTTACACACCTTAAACTTGTCCACGTTCCGGCCGGATTTCGAACCACAAAAAGCAATCTCTTTATCCATGTTCCCAGCCGGCACTGTGACAGTAAAATCCCTGGCTGCTTCGATGATTCCAAAGGTGTGCCTGCTTGACCTTACCGCTACCATCATGATCGGTTTGGTCCATACAACTCCAAAGGTTGCCCAACCGATGGCCATGGTGTTAAGAATATTTCCGGATTTTACGGTCAAGAAAGCTCCCTTCTTGATTTTATTGATAGTATTCTCGGCAACGTTCATATAGTCCACATCTTTCATAGCAAGCTCCTTTTTGTCACCCGGTAAAATATTTATTTTTGCTTCGCAGGGTATCCAACCGATTGCGCAAGAATGATCCTCTGATCCGGTCGTAAGCCCATGACTTTTGCCAGGGCCGGCCTATCTATTCCGGCACGTACAACCGTCGATAATCCTACGGAGGCACAATAAAGATAAACATTCTCACTTATAAACCCTGTATCAGCTGCCGCATACATTAGTTTAATCTCGTCTGACAATAAACTCATCTTGGAATAATCGGCCACGTAAATAAGATTCACAGCAGCATCTTTTACATACCCCTGAATACCGGTCAGTCCTCTAATATCCCCTGCTAGTATTGGTTTCAAAAGATCGGATTTTGCATCATAGAGGTAGAAGCCGGTGGCGGTTGCAACATAGATGTCGATCTCCTGCCGGTTATTTGCAGAAGGGGCAGTCCGTTTGCCGGACTCAGAACGGTTGATCCCGAATGCCGCCCAGAGCATATTAGAAAGAATGTTCACCGGCAGTGTCTCTGAACTGAATAACCGTGAAGAACTTCTCTTTGCCAAAACCTTCATCAAAGGATTGCCATCCATTTGGGGCTTTGAGAGTTGGATAGGTTTTTGTTCTTCTGCCAAAACCGTATTCTGGGTCAGAGGCAAAATGGCAACTAAAAAAACAAAGACAAACCCGATGGCTGTTGCTCGTGAAAGATTCCTTACGTTGACTTTCATATTCATGTGTATAACCTCCTAATGATGATTTAGTCCTAAGATCATGTACTGTATTTTAAATCAGAGCCCTGCGACTATTTATTACTTAATATGGACAAAAGCATGAGATGGAAAAAACACAGGAGCCGTTAATCAGTTACTTGACGATGTCTGTCGGTGCAAGTTACACGTTCCATTACTTACTTTAGCTCAGCCAAATGCTGTTCATAAAGATCGTAACTCGATTTCAGCATCTCCGGAATCGGTAATTCATATGGGCAGCGTTCGATACACGTCCCACAGGCGTCACATAGTTTCACGCTTTCCATTGCCGCCCGTGCAAAGTCAACTGAGACCGCCGGCGACATTCTGGAAGCAAGAATCTTATAGCCCATGGCAATCGTAATCATCACCCCGTTAGGACACGGCTGACAGTATTCACAACGGCGGCAAAAATATTTGCCCAATTCGGTCCGATAATCTTCCATGAGCCGCCGGTCTTGCTCCGTTACAACATTGGACTGCTTGTAAAAGGAGATGACCTGGTCCACCCTGTCAACCGAATCAAAACCCGGAATTGGTATTACATCAGGATACTGACGCAAAAACTTGAAAGCAAGATCGGCGTTGTTAATCATCCCGCCCGCAAACGGTTTCATGGCCAGAATCCCCATATCCAATTCACGAGCTACCTTATGAAGCTCGTCTTTCGCAGTATCCTCAATAAAGTTGAATGGGAATTGAATACTGCTAAACAAGCCGGTTTTAACCAATTTCAAAGCCATCGAGAGGTTGTGGGAAGTAGCACCGATAAATCTTACCTTACCCTCTTTCTTGGCTTTGACTACAGCTTCCAATGCTCCACCTGGAGCAGTAACAGCGACTAAATCTTTCTCCTGGGCTATTTGATGCAGTTGGTACAAATCGATATAATCCGTCCTGAGCATGCGCAAACTATTTTCCAGTTGCTTTGCCGCACCTTGGGCGCCCCGTTGAATAGTCTTGGTTGCTATTACAACTTTTTCCCGTATACCCTCAAAGGCACATCCGATTTTCTCCTCACTGTCCCGGTAAGCATTGGCTGTATCATAAAAGGTAATTCCCCGTTCGTAAGCGCAGCGAAGCACTCTCACCGCTGTATCTTTATTTAGGCGGATAATAGGAATACCGCCAAATCCCACTTCGGATATATTCAAATTTGTTTTACCCAATTTCCTGTAACGCATATTCAATAGCTTGTTTCATTCTTGCAGACCAAGTTTCGAACCTTTGATTGATCCGGTCCGATTGATGTCAGTCATCGATTCCCCTTAAATCAATTTTATTTTAAAGTGACTGAAGAATGATGATAACGCTTTCGTGTTTGAAACCCAGCATTCTTGCCGTCACAACGGCTAGAACTAATTCCTTCCTTCCTTTTTTGTCAATATCTTTAAACTGGTAATCTGCCACATAACCTTGGATTTTTCTTGTCTTCCAGTTTTCGGTAAAACCAAGACCATCCCATTCAAGATCATATATCTCACCCGAAGAGAAGAACCTGATATTCTGCAACAGACGTCTTTCCTGCGAAAAGTTCCTGACAATTATCAAATCCTTCTTTCCCGTTTTATCATTGTAGCAGCTGATAAGCCTGGAATTAACGTAAGGTATTTTATCCCTGTCGGTGAGTTCAATTGCCGACGATTGGGACTGAGTCCGGGTAAAATAATTATTGCTCCCACCGAAGACTTCATCGCTCTTCCAGATGGCCACCGCACTCCCTCCGAAAATGTCTATTTCATTGAGCGTCTTGTCAGTCTGCGTCAAAACACGGAGGTACTCATTATTGTCAATGGCAATTACCCGATCGGGCCCTCCTTTCTCCAGCGGCATGAGCGTGAGACTGAAGACAGAAAGCCCCCGGGGAATTTTCATCTGCCTTCCTTCCACATACTTACCGTCTTTCCAGACGATCTCATAAATCGGATTATCGAAGGGGTTGTCTATGCCCATCTTCTGTCCCAGCAAGATCGGTTTACCGTCAATCTCGATGACCCTCAGGAACCATCTCAGATCCGAAGCGATTTCCACGTATTTCCCGTTTTTGTATTCAAGAACAAAGGATTCCAGGGTATCGTTGAACAGGCTTGTTACGATAATCTGACAGACACCGCTCCCATTAATATCCGCCACATCTACGGAAAGATATTGATGGTAGCTCCCTCCCGATATCCTTTGGAGAAGCTTTAAAGTGTTACCTTCCTTCTGATAGATCATGATGTTGCTTGTATCGATAACGACAATCTCATTCCTGCCGTCATTGTTGACATCTCCGATATCCATTCCCAGGAAATTGTCATTGAACTTCTGACTCATCCAGAATCCACCGCGACGGGGACTCTGAGAAGCAATAAACAAATCAGGATCGACAGTGTCTGTTAGAGTCTGCTGACGCGCTATCAGGATGTGACCCTTGACGCTGCCGGTATAACTGGGATAAACCGTGGCGTCGACTGCTGGAGCTGGAACAGCAATTAACCTTTGGTTATCCACCCGTGTTGACCCGCACATCAACAGTGCGAGAAGAAAATAGGCAAATATACATATTGATTTTTTCATGCTTCTCTCAAATTGAAGTTCAAGTTTGTCAGCCAGGCCATTGTAGAAACATCTGTTCACATTAGCAACTTAATTTTAGTGAATGCTCTTGGAATTTCTATAAGCCATTTCCTGATTTCGCCTATCGTAATGCCTGATTTCTCGTCCTTTTAGTCTGTGCGTGATAAGTTTCAGACCTCATCACTGGTGATCGGGAAATTTTTTTACTTGACAATTATGGGCATATGCTTATAATAGTCGCAAAGGAATGAAAATTATGGCAAGACCTAAATGTTGTCGGAGAGTAGCTGGAGAGCCTGCCTGCGCTATTTTCAAACCTGCCGGCATTCCTGCATCCGCACTTGATGAGATAGTCTTATCCATAGATGAGTTTGAGGCAATCCGTCTGGCCGATTTCGATGGACTTTACCATGATCAGGCGGCAAAAAAGATGAACGTCTCACGGCAGACTTTCGGCAGGATTATAGAAGCGGCACGGCATAAGATAGCTCAAGTGCTGATCAAAGGTCTTGCCCTGCGCATTGAAGGAGGTGAAATAGAAATGGCCGAGGTGAGAAAATTTAAATGCTACGAGTGTCAACACATCTGGGAAATTCCATATGGAACAGGCAGACCTGGAGGTTGTCCTTCCTGCCAGAGTGTAAATGTTCGCAGGACAATAGAAGATAGGGGATTTGCCGCTGGTGGACGCAGACGTATGGGGCAGGGACGCGGGTGTCGCGGGATGCAGCAAAAATAACATGTAATGAAAATAATAATTTTTATCGTAAAAGGAGATTGAAGCGTGAAAGTATGTTTTCCAGTTCATAAAGACGAGGGTGTCAACAGCACGGTGTATGATCATTTTGGTTCAGCACCTGAATTCATTGTTGTCAATACGGAACTCCAGAGCATGACGACAGTTGGTAATAAAGACCTGAACCACGTCCATGGGGCTTGCAATCCTGTCGTTGCCGTCGGAGGGCATAAAATTGATGCGGTAATTGTCGGCGGGATAGGGGCCGGGGCACTGAGGAAACTCAATGCGGACGGTATTAAAGTGTATAAATCAGTAGGTGAAACGGTAAAAGAGAACCTTGAATTGCTCAAAGAAGGAAGTTTATCTGAACTGACTTTACATCATGCTTGCGGCGGTCATCAAGGACAGTGCGGCCATTGATCCTGTTTCGTACTTACAAGGTCAACTAATTGATAGGTCTCAGTACTCCATCCTTGGTTGGACATTGGGTAAGACTATCCGGCAAAATTTGTACTATGTAAGTTCTGCTGTGCCTTATGTTTAATGGGTCCGGACAGAGCCGCCGAGGTAATGAACTATATTGGGAATAAAAACGGTAGTCCCTGATATGGGAAAAGAAATAAAGTCACTAAAGGAGAAAAATAATGGATTGTGAAAAACACAATGGTGGTGAGAACCAGGTTTGTAATGGAAATTATGAGAAACCTGATAAAAAAGTGAGGGATTTTACAGAGGACATGGCTTTGGCAAATCATATGTCACTGATTAAACACAAGATTATGGTCCTGTCCGGGAAAGGCGGTGTCGGTAAGAGCACCGTGGCAGTGAACGTTGCCGTCGCTTTAGCCATGGAAGGAAAACAGGTGGGAATTCTGGATGTGGACTTTCACGGTCCCAGTATACCTACCCTGCTTCACCTTGAAGGGAAACCGGTTAAAGCCGGTGATGCAGGGATTGAACCTGTTGAATTTGTCGAAGGGATCAAAGTGATGTCCATAGGATTTTTTATGCCGAAGCAGGACCGGGCCGTAATCTGGAGAGGCCCCATGAAGATCAACGTCATAAAGCAGCTTTTGGCAGAAGTAGACTGGGGGTTTCTGGATTATCTCGTTATTGATTTTCCTCCGGGCACGGGGGATGAACCCCTTTCCGTGGCCCAACTGATTCCTGGCGCCGATGGCGCCATCATTGTGACGACCCCACAGGATCTATCCCTCATCGATGTGCGGAAATCTATCGATTTCTGCAGACAGCTTAAAGTACCCGTTTTGGGGGTCATAGAAAACATGAGCGGTCTAGTATGCCCGCACTGTGGAAAAGTTGTCGATATCTTCAAGCGGGGGGGTGGTGAAAAAATGGCCGGCGAGATGGGAGTCCCTTTTTTAAGCCGCATTCCCATAGAGCCGTTGATCGTGGAGGCGTCCGACAATGGTAAGCCCTTCATCTATCATTACGGGAAAACACCGGCTGCGAAGGCCTTTATCAAGGCCGTCCAACCGATTTTAGCAATAACCCCATAATCGAAAGTGCTTTGAGACATGCCGATTCATGAATATGAATGCACTATGTGTGGTGGGGTTTCTGAATTCCTTGAGGGAATCACCCAGGAAAAATTTGACGGAAAGTGTGGTTTCTGCGGAAGTGAGAATTTAAAGAAAATTCTCTCAAGTGGTGTTCAATCCAGAACAGGCAAATTAATGGGCTCTCAGGGAGGCAAGACCTGTTGCGGGAGAGAGGAACGTTGCGACGCAGTGCCGTGCGCGCAGGGCGCAGCATGTCACAAATGGGTGCCCCCGCCGAGGAATCACAAGCAGGAGTCAGGAATGGAAGAAGACAAAATCAAAAAAGAAATGATGAATTTGCTTTTTGAAAAAACAAAGGGGCTTTTTTCAGAAAAAGTCATCGATTATGGGACCAACCCGAGAAATTGCGGTACGATGGAGAAGCCGGACGGCTATGCAAAGATCACCGGACCATGCGGCGATACGGTAGAAATATTTCTGCGGGTAAAAAACGGCAGAATTGAAGACATTCGATATACCACCGATGGATGCATGACATCCCATGCAGCCGTCTCGGCGGCCACGGTGATGGTGAAAGGAAAATCTCCAAAGGAGTGCATCAGAATCAATCAGAGTTCCATCCTGGAGCATCTGGGAGGAATGCCCGATGATGCCAAGCATTGTGCCCTTCTTGCCGCCATGACACTGCACAGGGCGATGAGGAACTTCGCTGTTCGAAAGAAAGGGCAGGCATGATTTAGGACTCCGGAGGAACTCCATAAACCCTTTTTCTTCTTGCCGCAATATTGATATGGATGCATGGAATCTAAGGGGAAAATTCGTACAAAGCTAACTATATGACGGGAAAACTATAGAGGTGTAACAAAAAACACAATGCGCTCACACCGGAGGGTTAATGCCATTTGGTTTTAGAAGGAAAAGAGGCTTTGACCGGAGCAATCAACTGTGGAGAGAGGGTCGTGTGAAAGGGAGGGGCGACTATGGACCCGGAGGACCGCCGACGAACTGCATCTGTTCTCAGTGCGGACTTATTGTTCCCCGTGAACCCGGAATTCCCTGCTTTCAGAGGAATTGTCCCAATTGCGGATCCCTTATGACACGGCAATTTTTAAAGGACGAGTAGAGGGCCTTGAGCGGTGTATTATGGGTACTGCAAAGAACCACACGGATGCGCTGATGCGAGGCCGCACAGTTGCGCTTGCCGCAACTCTCGCCATTCTCTTCTTGGCAGTGATCAAACTTGTCGCCGGCTACCTGTTTGATTCCCGAATTCTGATTGTTGATGCAATTCACAGCGGTGTCGATGTCCTGGCAGTCTTTGCATCCTGGTTTGGCCTCTGGCTTGCTTCCCGCAAAAAGAGCCAGCGGTTCCCTTATGGATTATACAAGGGCGAAACGTTTGTAACGCTTGTAATCGGAGTTTTTATCACATGGGCAGGGATAGAAAACCTCATAGAAGGATATGTTAAGTTTTTTCATGTAGCTCCACCCCACAATTTCCCCTTGTTACCTGTATTGGTGAGTGTTGTGTCCATTGTAGCGGCATATTTTATTGCCCGAAAGGAAAAAGAAATTGGTATGGCAATTAATTCGCAGGCCCTATTAGCCAATGCTACTGAATCTTTCCTCGACATAGGCACTTCTCTCGCTGTCATGATGGGTATTTTGTTGACCTATGCAAGAGTCTCCTATGTAGAGGGTTCTGTTATAATATTGATAGCACTGCTCATTATCAAGCTCGGCATGAAAAACGCATGGTCGTCCATCCTGGTTTTGATGGATGCAAGCCTTGATCCTAAGTTACAAAAAGAGATTGAGGAGATGATCCATAAAGTAAAAGGTGTTAAAGATGTATATGAAATTAGAATTCGTCAATCCGGTCCCTTCAAGATGGTTGAATGCGAACTGGCCACAAACCCATCTACTCCTGTGTATCAGGCTCATGAACTGGCTGATAGGATTGAGAACCTGATTAAAAACAGTTATAAACAGATTGATTCCGTCTTTGTCCATGTAGAGCCCTCAAAAAAGGATACGCTTTCTGCAATTATTCCCGTTGAAGAGGTTAACGGCCTTAATTCCAGGGTGCACGATCATTTCGGGAGAGCACCATATTTCATCATTCTAAGGCTGGATGAAGATAAAGTGGAGATAGAAGATTTTTATTATAATGAATTTATCAAGGAAAAAGATAGTATCCATGTGGCAATAGAGGTAATAAAGGCTGTCATTAAACATAACCTGGATATTGTTTTTACTCCCAAGATCGGAGAAATAGCCTTCTACATGTTAAAAGACAACTTCGTGGATATATACAAAGCCGAAGAGGGGTTAACAGTGCGCCAAATCATAGAAAAGTATCAGAATAAAGAGATTGATAAGATTACAGAACCACACCCGGCGGAAGAATCAGAGACGCGAAAACAGAAAACAGATACCAATAGAGGGACTTAGGAATGTCACCTACAATATTGATTTTTACTCTTACCTTTTACAATTTCTTAAATTCTATCCTATAGACAGACCTCTTTTTCCGTAACGATCTCTTTTTTAATAATCGACAAAAGCTCTTGTAGAACTGGGAGCACATCTGTTCTGAACCTTCCAGCGACGAGAACATACATGATGTCATCGCCCACATTCAAAGCACCTCTGTTAATCCATACCCTGATGTCTTCAATCCCATCGCATACTTTGAATTTATTTACCCATAAATCCAGTTTTTCTGCATCGAAGGACAAATTCATGTATTTTACCGGTTTCCCTTCCTTTGTAGATGCTCTAACAATGCCGTTATGGACAAGTATCATACCTAGTTGTTCGGGACCGACTTCTGTTTTTATTTCTTGAATCCATTTATCTATCATAGCCTACCACCTCAGCAAAAATACTTTATGTTTTAATATTATAGATCAGGCTTTGCAGCGTCTCCATCAGCCACTGCGTTCCTCTCTATAATTACCAGGGACCTGCATGGTTACTGATGACGTTGCCGTCATCCTCACTCTCTGGCAAAACACCGCTCGAATTTTTGTTTCAAGCTGTTTTCGTCAAGATTTCTGCCGACAAATACGAGAGTGTTGGGTTCCAGACTCTTCTCCAGAAAATTGGAGATTTCATAGCGATGAACCACGTACTGAAGCAGCTGCGGTTGTTTTCGGCCCTTTATTTTAATGACGCCCTTCAGACGATAAACAGAATCGGGAAGACCGTCCAGAAACCGCATTAAAGACGATTCCTTCAGATCCCCAGGCAAGCTGAGTGTGAACGTGCGAACCTGCTGGATATCCAAATCCATGCACTCCAGCGATGTCTGATCTTTCTTCATCACACGCACATCGACATCTTGATCTATGGTGAAAAAAAGGCCTGGATTGACACGGGCATAAGTCGTACGGAGGATTGTTGCTTGGGGATTGATTGAACTGATGATCTTCTCCACTTTCGCCAGAGTTTCTTCATCCATTAGGTCCTTCTTATTGAGGAGGATCAAATTGGCACATTCGATTTGAGATCGTGCGACAGGATAGTCTCTCAAGATATATTCCAGATTCAGAACGTCAACAACGCACACAATACTGTCAAAACGGACTGATGTTTCGAGCTCACGGATCTCGGTAATGATGCTGCGGGGATCGGCCACGCCTGTCGTCTCGATGACTATCAAGTCTGGTTCATACTCAATGCATATCTTTCGTATAGCCTGATGGAGTTCTCCCATCAGGGTGCAGCAGACACAGCCTTCCTCCAGAGACGTGACACGGTAAGCGCCGTCCACCAGCTTGCTGTCCACATCGACATGACCTACCTCATTCTGGATAACGGCTATGAATTTGTAAGACGAGAGAGCTTTATACTCAACGATCTGGTTGAGGAGTGTCGTCTTGCCGCTCCCCAGAAATCCTGTTATCATCATAAGAGGAGGCCTGAAAGGAATTCCTAAGTTTTGGAATCTTGCTGTTCCGCTTTTTTCTTTCCAGTAGGGAGCTTTCCACCAAAGTGAATTTCCCCTTCTGGGTAAAGGCTTCGATGGTGTCACGGACCAGACAATCTTTGTTTCGGGCAACAGGGGTGATCCAGTGTCTCCCGGGAAAAAATTCATTGCCCATATGTCGCGTGGGTCAGCTGTTTTTTTCTTTGATCGAGGACCGAATCCGACAGAAAGAAAATTTTGTAGCGTAAAATGTTTCTCCGACGGCACGCAGCTATTCTCCCCGGTTATGATCAAAACGGGCCAGCTTCTCCGCTTCAGTATGACATAAAGGGGAGGTCTTTTCAGTTGGTAGGCAAAAGTCAAAACGAGCCTGTCGAAAAATGGCCAGGCAAGGGCGAACGCAGGAACATTTCTGTCAATGCCCCCCGGAGGAACAGCCTCTATTTGCGATCCGTCACGCAGCTTCGTGTAAAGGCCCGCTTGCCGGATCTCGCGCCATCTGATCGGTGACCAGAGGGAAAGGAATAGGTTTTTTTCGCCAACATCGCAGGACAAAATGATGTTCCCCACCATGAATTGCGACGCTAAAGGATCTCCATCTTCCGGCACGAGACGGACCAATTTATCAAAAGAAGGATCTGCGCGAAGGAGATTCTCTCTGATAGACAAAGCATCCAGAACGGGCTCATCTGCCCCTGGGAAGTACTGAAGGTCAAAGGCGCCATGATGCCAGCCCAACGCTTCCTCAAAGCCCTGAAAAGTCAGGCAGTAGATTCCTTTAAAACCTCGGAGCCGAAACGTCCAGCTTCTCTTGAAGCCTGTGCGGTACGTTGTACCGATCCACCCGATGTTTTCCTTTATCACAGGTTCGAAGAAAATCCTGATGAGAAGGTTTTCGATGAAATTCGGGAAACCGATCTCAGGGTGGTTCACTATGCCCGTCGGCTGAAGATAGCGTAATGTCGCCAGGGTTAATCACCTCCGAGTTTTTCTGTGTCATAACTCACGAGATTAGTCAAGAACACAGAACCCCGGCGGATCAGTTTGACATTAGATGTCTTGACTGTTATTATACTTTTGGCTCCAACAAGGACGTGTATCGATGAAAAAAGATTTTGACAGCAGTAAAATACTGAACAGTGTGGCTCTGGGAATATTCACCGTGGACATGGACTGGAATATCAAATATTTCAACGATGAAGCAGAGAAGATAACAGGCTTTACGAAGAAAGAGGCACTGGGCCGCAAATGTTATGAGATTTTCCGGACGGAACTCTGTCACAAGGGCTGCTACCTCAGGATAGCTATGGAGACCGGTTCCAAGATTGTCAAGGTTCGGAACAGGATCTTGAACAGGAAGAACAAAGAGATTCCCGTTGACATAACCGTTTCGATTCTTCAAGATGGCGAGGGAAAGATCATTGGCGGTGTCGAATCTTTCCAGGATGATTCGGTTCGTGTTATCCTGGAGAAAGAGATTCACGGGTTGTATTCATTCGGAGATATCATCGGCAAGGATGAAAGAATCGTACGAATCTTCGACCTTCTGAGCACAGTTGCGCGGACGAATGCACCTGTCCTTCTTCTCGGTGAAACGGGCACCGGTAAAGACATTTTTGCCAGGGCTGTTCATAACGCCAGCACCCGCCGGGACGGCCCTTTCATTAAAGTCAACTGCGCTGCTCTTCCATCGCAACTTCTCGAATCAGAGCTTTTCGGATACAAAAAAGGGGCCTTTACCGATGCCAAGCGTGACAAGCTTGGCAGATTCCAGATGGCTGAGGGAGGAACTATTTTCCTCGATGAAATTGGCGAGCTTTCCCATGACCTCCAGGCGAAACTTTTGCAAGTTCTGGATGAAAAGGAATTCTATCCCCTTGGTTCTACCCGTCCTGTCAGAGTTAATGTGCGGGTGATCGCCTCGACAAACCGCAAGCTTTCCAACATGACCTTAGAGAAGGCATTTCGGCAGGACTTATACTACCGCCTGAGGGTGGTTGAGGTCGAAATCCCGCCTCTCCGGGAAAGATCAGCGGACGTTCCTCTGCTTGTGGATCATTTTTTGGCAGAACAGGCGAGAATTATGGGAAAAGAAATCAAAGGCGTCACATCCGATTTCATGGGAGTTCTCCTAAATTACCCTTATCCTGGCAATGTCCGGGAGCTCAGAAACATAATTGAGCACGCTATGATCCTTCACCGGGGCGACAAAATGGATAAAGATCTTCTCCCTCTCTATCTTTTTGAGAAAAAGGATTCATTCCCGCTGCCGTCATCATATGATATCGATATAGGTACAAAGCAGCAGTTATCCTACAAGGAAAAGGAAAAAGAAAAGATTCTGAAGGCACTTAGAACTCATGGATGGAGGCGAAGCGCAACCTCCATGGATCTTAGAATGAACCGAACGACTCTCTGGAGGAAGATGAAAAAATACAATCTTCAAAACACTAATTGATGTTGCACAATGCAACATTGTTGCATTAGCTCGAAACGTTATAATGCTCGTCATTTCAGCATATCCTATCATACATTCAATCTTATGTTGCACAATGCAACATTTCCGTCATAATTTTTAAATCGACCTAAATAATTAAGCACGTTAATTTATTAGAATATTTTATGCGGTAAATCATGGCATAAATTGTGCTCTTTCATGCAATCATGAGAAAGATTGCAATTTGTCAGTTAAAGGGAAGAGTCGCCCCAAGATACAATTACTCTACTGAAATCGTCATATTCACTGTAAATAATCTCAAGACTATTGAAGAGAGGTGGGTCATTCCCATAGGTGATATGGAACCGGGGGATCTAACCATGCTCCTCAGCCGCATGAGCGTTGAGATGGTCATATGCGGGGGCGCGACGGTTGATTGCCAGGAATTGATGAGGAAACATAACGTCCCGTTCATCGATAATGTCATTGGTGATGTCGACGCTGTTTTTCATCGGTACATTGCTGGCAAATTAAACCATGGAGATATTGTAGATTGAAAGCATAGCACGCAGATATGCGTCAATCATCGATGTAGAAGAAAAAATCTATGGCATGCGACAAATCGAGAAGAACTTTTTTAACGAAAGACCTGTTCAGGGCGGTAACCGGATTAATAGCTGACGGTTTGCGCAATAACAATGTTCGAGAAATCAGTAAATATGACTATTTCAGCTCTTATGAGACCTGTTATCCCCTGCTCTCAGAATCCGGTGAGTTACTTATGGATGAGGCTCGTAAAAAAGGAATTGATATCAGGGGGAAAAATAAAATGGACATTGCCAGAGAGGTCTTCACAAAGGAAGGAGCAAAAAGTGATTAAATACAAAGAAGGACCGTTATGGCATTCACCATACTTCACAAGAACGGAAAGGAGGTTAATGTATGGAAGGGAAAGCGGAAGAGCGTTACGGCGAAGGGTATCTTGAAGAGCGTAATCTTGTTCCGAGATGGCCTGCACCAATACCACAGATTGTCAATACTATATTTATTCTGGCAATTTTTTATGCCACCTGGTGGATATTCCAAGACCCAAGAGGGTGGATGCGGATGTACACGCCTTATGTGGGCTACATGTATACCCGCTGGCTTCTGATAGTTCTCATCTGGATGGTATACCTCTACTACTACTGGCCCTTTAAGAGGCAACAGATCGAAAACTGGCACCCGCTGGTAAAGGGCGTGGTCATGACCGGTGTCGCCACCGTGGTCCTGATCGTCCTCATCAAGGGCTTCTTTGAAGGAATCCTTGGCAATTTATCCATGGCCTATTTTAGCCCAGGTCATCTCAGCAAACTACCGGGGATCACTGAATTTTTCGCTGTCGAGTATGCGGCGCTGGCATGCCTCATGTTCGCTGCCATAGCTTCATGGCTTTCCCCCTCTTGGCCGGTTGCTATGGAGATGTGGCCATGGCAGAAGCTGAAACAGCCTGCACTCGGGACGACAGTGCTGATCGTCACATTCTTCATCGGTACCATAGTTTACTTTTGCACCATGCACCCGCACATGGGCATCCTTTATTATCCATGGCAGTACTTCTGCTCGATCGCACCACCCTACTGGGAAAAATTTGCGGACACGGTGAGCGGTAACTTCCACGTCGCGTGGATCATGTGCTGTACAATCGTTGTGTGGATGAACGAATCCATCTGGGAGCGATACCCCTTCAGAGTCATTAAAAATGACATGCTGAGGCGGTGGACGGCCTTCTTCGGCATTATAGCGATTGCCTGGTGTTTCTTCCTGTTCCTCTATTTCGCTCAGGAATTGTGGTGGGGTCCGGCCATCCGAGGAACCCGAAGGGACGCCGCCCCCGACTGGCGCTGGCTCCACGTGGGCGAGACGATGGTCTTCTTCCTGATCCCTGCACTCTTTCTCACTTTCTACTGCAAAAACTGGCCCAAGAAGTACAGTATTCCGGTCAACTGGCTTATCCGTACCCTGATTGCCATAGTGGGCGGACTTTTTGTCTACTGGATCTATTACAACACCAGCCACCTGGTTCTCGGTACCCAGAAAGGTTATTCACATCCCCAGCAATTCCCGATGATCCCTACCATCTGGCTTATCAACATCATGCTCATAAATCACTGGTTCATGGACAACTGGCCGGGATGGAAGAAAGTCAAGGCAACGGAAACTACGGTTACTCAATAAGGAGGAGATGAAATGAGCACAGGATATAAGATCGGCATTTTCGTTGGCATAATTCTCGGTGTTTTGGTTTATTTTGCCGTTGTTTGGGCACTTCCCGTCATGGCAAAGTGGAACTGGATGCTGACTAAAATAACCTAAGTTTTTTTAACTAAGATTTTTCCCTTATTGGGGAAATTTCTCCTAAACTGAAGGAGGACAAGCTATGGCAGGAGAAGAAAAGAAAGGGCTGAACCGGCGCGATTTTGTAAAGGGTCTTATCGTGGGAGGTGCCGGAGGTGCCATCGGTGCCATGGGCATATACTCTTACGGTCCCTGGCGTAAGAGTCATTTCGCGAAAGTCACGCCTAAAAATATCGATATCGGAGAATGCAGGAGTGTCAAGGTAACGAATATTTCAGAAACAAGTTGGTTCGAGAATAAAGTACTAATGGGTGATATCAAGGGAGCCGGGGGATTGCTGGTCAACCAGTACTCGTATAATTGGCCGCCTTTCGCGGAACCGAAGGGACAGCTTGGAAAAGGCTCCTATGAGAAGGGTATCAAGGAGATCAAGAAGTGGCTGCCCCACGATTTGGAGAGGGCCTGGCAATTTCAAATTGAGAATGCCGTCCATCCGGAGAATGCCGGGGGATTTTCCTGCCTGATTGAAATGGAACTCCTCGACGGCACAAAGAAGAAAATTCTCCAGGATGCCGGATGGTCCTACAACTGGATGGATCAAGCCTACAGGCGCGAGGGGATTGACCGGATGCTTGAGCGTAAAGAAATAGACTTATTCATGGTATCACATGAGCACTTCGACCACTTCTGGGGCCTGCCCGTGGTGTACAAGTATAACCCGGAGATTGTTACTTACATTCCCGAAGGGTTCTACCAGGAAGGAATGCAGTATATCAGGGATAGCGGTCACCGGGGTAAGCTCGTGGTCACCAAGCCGGGACTGACGCCCCTCTTCCCGGGCTGTGCCCTTTACAATTTTGCTATTCCCATCATTTGCCGTGTATACGGCGAGCAATCTTGGTACTTCAACGTCAAGGATGCAGGAATGGTTTCGGTGACAGGCTGCTGCCACCAAGGGATTATCCAGTTTGCCGCTACGGCCAAGGACACTATCAAGTACAAAAAGAATTATGGCATTTATGGCGGGCTGCATATCTCCCCGTTCGAGGACTGGGATCCCAAATATGACGACCTGGTCCTTTCCATGAGGAAGTATGAATTCGAGAAAGTCGGCTGCAACCACTGCACAGGGATTACCTGTGCCAAGAAATTTATCGAAGCGGGTTACCCCGTCATCCAAGGAACGGCGCGATTCAGGTCCAAGGACAAGGCCTACCTCGGCAATGGCGACACCATTGAGTTCAGGGCGGCCTAAATTTACTTCCAGGGCTTGGATAGCCTGTTAAACCGTTACCCGGTCATCCTGCCTCAACCTGAAGAAAAGAATTCCGTAAAGGAGGGAAGGTTATCATGAAACGTTACCTGTTGAAGATGAGCGTACTCGTTGCGATCATGCTCGCCATGGCGGTTCAGGCCGCAATTGCGGCTACGCCGATGATTACTGTGGCTTATGTCGAAACGAAGGAGTCTATCGCGAAATCATACATGTTGAAGTACATACTCGAGGAAAAATTGGGCGTAAAAGTCAATCTTGTGAAGACCACCGTTGATGAAATGTGGAAAGGCCTTGCTGAGGGGAAATACGACGCCACATTAAGCGTGACACTGCCGGAACAGAAAGCCTACTACAACAAATATGCCAAGAAGGTCGAAGACCTCGGTCCGAACTGGATAGACGAGAAGAAAACGATTCACACAATTGCTCGCAGCGGTCTGCAGAAGAAGAGGCCGGCGCTTACGACACTGGTCAAGCAATTCTGCTTATGTGGAGGCAAACTTGAGTCCGCCATGAACCTGGTCAAGGAAAACATTATTTCCAGGGCCGATGCGAAGCAGTGGATCAAGGACAACGAGGAATGGGTTGCCAATATGATGGGGCTTTGCCCGGATATTGACTTGGATGACTGGGCATGAAAGGGACAGGCCGGGGGATTAAGCTCATGAGATTAAGACCGGTTCTTGTTTTTCCCCTTTTACTGATTTTGCTAAGTGCTCTTACTGCTTCTCAACCAGCACATGGTGCCGAGACCAAAGTGGAGATCAAAATTGCCGATTGCAAGACCTGAGCGCAGAAAACCAGGGTAGGCGTGACCCTGGAAAATGTCGACGGTGTGACGGGTATCGGTTATGATGCCCGGAAAGAGGTCTTCGTTGTAAGTTTTGATGACAAGATAACTAATATCGACAGCATCTTAAAAGCCCTTAAAGAGGGGGGCTTCCATGTCAGCGGGTATTCGAAGCCCAATAAATGAGCGGGAAGATTGGGGGGATGTGCAATTCCGAGTTCAGTTTGGTGAGATGAAGCGATCGAATCCGTAAATTTTCAGAGTCGGGTGATCCGTGACATTCCTTAAAACCTTGCCGTCATCCTGTCGATTTAACAACAATACGCTGAACGGCATCATTGTTTCTTTTCACTGAGGAGGTCTTTATGAAAAGGCGGACTAAAACAACACTGATTCTTGTACCCTTCATCTGTATCGTTATTACTATGTCCAGTGCCCAAGCCGCTTTCAAGGCGGAAAGCCTTCTGGACAAGCAGACACTGAACTTTTACCTGTCATCTACAGAGGATCGGCTGGTCGGCTATAATCAGGATTATTATGACAAGTATAATCTTATCATAACATTTTTTCCTGCGGCTTTCACACCGATCTGATCGGGTGAAATGATAGGTCATCAGAGGCACCTTTCCCTCTATAATGACCTCAACGCCCGGGTCACGGGCGTCAGCCGCGATGATGTTGTAACTCTAAAATACTGGGCAAGATCACTGAAACTGACCTTTCCGATACTCTCTAATGTTTCCGGTTATCTCGGTGATTTTTTTGGCGTGATACCCACTGGATCGCTCTTCGTCTTCAACCGGCGCACGGTGATCATCGACAGAAAAGGTGTCATACGCTATGCCAAGGATGGCTCTCCGAACTATCAGGAAATTTTAGATTTTTTGAAAAAACTAAATGAGGGAGATAAAAATCCTTAAGTGAAGACTCGTATGGACAGAATTAGTTGGAGGAGGACGAAGATGAAGAGAACTGCAATTTGCTTCTTAATCTATTTTTTGTTTGGAATATGTGGTCATGCCTTTGCGATAGAGGTTATCCCTGAGATGAGAGAATGCATGCAATCCCATGGATCACAGAAAGAGTACAGAGTCGTCATCCAGAAATATGCCGACCCGGCTATTGTCAATAAGGCCATGGGACTTCTCATCATCAAGGAACCCTATATAACAAGGGCAGATCGGGAAGGGAAAAAAATCTGTTATACGGTAGAGGGTGTTACTGTGGAAACGGCAACTGAAATTCCGTCCGATATCGTCCAGACATACAGGGTGTGCTGGGAAAATAGGAGGATTGTATTCTTCTCTCCCGAGGGGGCGAAAAAAGGGATACCCGAAGCGGATATTATTCCTGAAATGAAGGAATGCATGCAGGCTCATACCTCTCAGAAAAAATACATGTCCGTAATCAGTAGATATGCAGATTCGGATATCATACGCAAGGCGATGGGGCTTCTGATAATAAGAAACCCTTATGTTATTAAGACAGACAGGGTCAATAATAAAATCTATTACACGGTTGAAGGCGTTACAATCTCAACATCCAGTGAAATGCCGGCCGATATTGTCCAAGTTTACAGAGTCGGTTGGCAGAACGGGAGAATCATTTCCCTGGAAATCTTCGGACCAAAGTAATTATAATAGGATATTCAGTATCCAAACCCAAAGCAATGCCATGAAGTCATCGGAAATAGCTATTATGAAGATGGCCGACGTGGTTCCTCGCAAACACTATAAAATGAAGGAGAAGGATTATGTCATTTAAGATTATTATCATCGGCGGGGTGGCCTGCGGGCCCAAAGCTGCTTCGAGGTTAAAGCGTCTGCGTCCCGACGCGGACATCACTATTATCGAGAAGGGTAAAATGATTTCATACGGCGCCTGCGGACTGCCCTATTTCGTAGAGGGAATATTTTCCGAAATCGATTCACTCATCAAGACCCCGGTGGGTGTTCCCAGGACGCCGGCTTTCTTTGAAAAGGTGAAAGGCGTCAAAGTACTTACACAAAGAGAAGCGCTGAAAATTGATCCGGGTAAGAAGACGGTGCGGGTAAAAAACCTGGATACCGGCGCTGAAGCAGATATGGGATATGATAAACTGGTTTTAGCCGCGGGAGGATCTCCGTGCCGTCCAGGCATCCCGGGCCTTGATCTCAAGAACGTGTGGTTCATGTCACATCCCGATCATGCCGCAAGTTTGAGAAAAGAGATTGCAGCACAGGGTTTGAAAAAGGCCGTTCTGGTTGGAGCCGGGTTCATCGGCATTGAATTGGCGGAGGCCCTGGTTCGTCAGGGACTTGAGGTGACAGTTGTCGAGATGTGTGATCAGATTATGCCCGGCGTCCTGGACAAGGATGTGGCCACGTTCGCCGCCAAGCATCTGCGACAGAAGGGAGTGAACCTTATCCTGGATGAGCGTGTCACAGGAATCGAAGGCAGGGAAAAGGCAGCCGCGGTCAAAACCATGAAACAAAGCATCCCGGCGGATGTCGTGATCGTTGCAGTGGGAACACGCCCCAACGATAAGCTGGCAAGGGAAGCCGGGCTTCTCTGTGCGCAACAGGGCGGCATTGTCATCAACGAATATTGCCAGACGAGCAATAGAGATATTTACGCAGGCGGAGATTGTGCGCTGAATCAGTACGTGAATGGAAGCGCCGGCAGTTTGCTTTATGTCCCTCTTGGGTCAACGGCAAACAAACATGGCAGAGTAATCGCCAACCATATAGCAGGGATGTCTACGCCATTCAGCGGCATTTCCTGCACTTCCATCGTCAGGGCATTCGATTTTACCATCGGCAGGACCGGTTTAACGGAAAGACAGGCCCGAGAATTGAATATGGAGATAGAAACCTTTACCCTGGCAGGTCCTGATCTGCCTCATTATATACCGGACAACAAACCCCTGATCATCAAAATGATCGCATCAAGAAGGGATCGAAAGCTGATCGGCGTACAGGTGGTGGGACCGGGCAACGGCTCCAAACGCCTGGATGTGGCTGCAAGCGTGATACTGATGGGCGGCACCCTGGATGAGCTTGCCGACGTAGATTTTGGTTACGCGCCGCCGTATAACACGGCGATTGAGCCTCTGGCCGCGTGCGCGCACATGTTAACCAACAAACTGGATGGCATTGCCAAAGGCATCTCCGCCTTCGAAGCCAAAAAACGGATCGACGAGGACAATGTCCTTTTGCTGGACGTGCGCACTCCTGAAGAATTTCAGACCATGCAGTTGCCTTACAACGTCATCCACATTCCATTGGGAGCGCTCAGAGGCAAGGCCGCGGAACTGCCTAAAGATAGGGATATCTTCGCCTTTTGCAAGATAAGCTTGCGGGGCTACGAGGCACAGAGGATTCTGAACGCCGTCGGGTTTGACAGGGTGCAATTCATTGAAGGAGGCATTGTGGGGTGGCCGTTTGAAGTAAAGATGTTAAAATGAAAAATACAAGAACCATGAAAGAATTCGAACTGGCCCCCATCGGAGTGATACACTCACCTTACCGGGAGAAGGGAGATGCGCCGCACCAGGGAAGAAACTCTTCCGCTGTAAGTGAAGTCGAAATCTTTTCTGATTATGCAGACGGGTTAAAAGACATCGCTCTGCTGCCGCATTTGATCATACTTTATTGGCTTGACAGGGCAGATCGTTGCATGCTCACGGCCATCCCGCCTCATTCAAAAAAAGAGCATGGGGTATTTGCCACTCGCTCGCCCGATCGACCAAACCCGATCGGGCTTGCCGTGGTAGATCTCCTCAGCATAAACGGCGCCAGGCTCATGGTGCGGGGTATTGATGCCCTTGACGGGACACCGGTACTTGACATCAAACCCTACTCTGCAGAGATTGACTGTGTAAAGGAATAAACATGTCATTGCGTCCCGGCATACGACTCTTTAATTTTAGACAAATTCTACCTTAAGAAACTAAAAGGATCACCCATCATAGAATATGGAAAAGAGGGATTTTGACAAAGGCGCTGAATCCTATGACCTGAAGCCCGGAAGGGTTAAACTGGCGCAGGATGTGGTGAAAGCCATAATAAAAGAAGTCAAGCTTACCCGTGACATGGACGTCCTCGACTTCGGATGCGGGACAGGTTTGGTTACCTTGCAGCTTCAGCCCTTTGTAAGAACTATTACGGGGGTCGACTCATCGCACGGCATGCTTGATGTCCTTAAAGCCAAAATCGAGGAGCAGAAGCTGACCAATGTCAAAACCGAATTTATCGATATGGAAAAGGGTCATGTGCTGAAAGGCAGCTTCCACCTTATCATCAGCAGCATGACACTGCACCATGTCCAGGACCTCGGATACCTGCTCAGACAGTTTTATAACCGTCTTCTGTCGGGAGGACTTTTATGTATCGCAGACCTGGATTCAGACGGAAGCGAATTTCACAGCGACAAGACAGGAGTTGTCCATGCCGGTTTTGAAAGATCAGACCTTCACCGACTCTTCAATAGATGTGGATTTCATGATGTTCGAGATGTAACGGCAGCCAGGGTTGTAAAGGATTTGTCCGATGGCCGAGCGCGGGAATTTACAGTCTTTCTGATGACTGGAAGAAAATAATACTGTTCGCCCAGTAAAGGCTTCCCATCGTAATTCTTGCAGATGATTTTATTAACAATTGAATCAAGACGGGCTTTGCTGCACCTACTTATCAATGCCTCCGATCTTCGTCATATATTATCGATAATTTATTCAAAGTGTTATACAGTTATATTCAACTGATATATAATATTACACATGGCATTCATTGATGCTGACCTTGACAAGATTCATGTACAATAGAAATTTGTTCACCATTACGAAGCGTATATATTCCAAGTATTTGACACGCATTCAGTCTGGACTGTGCAACCAAGATCAGGAAGATATCAAGGCCTCTTATTATTGTCTACACCTGCTCATTCAGTTATTTTGGCTCAGCGTTCAACTATTAAAGTGCCTTTTTGCAGAGTTCAGTTATAAATATCGGATTTATTGAATCATCTTTACAGATCTTCCGAAGATTGAGATAGCACATGGGGCAGAGGAAAACCATGGCATCCGCTTTCACTTTTTTTGCATCGTCTAAATTCCACTTCTTCACGATTGCCGCCCGCTCTTTGTCGCGGGCCATGAGCGGGGCACCGCAGCAAAGCGCATTCATTCTTTCATACTTCCGTGCCGGCCTCTCTACTCCAAGGAGTTCAAAAATCCTATCGAGATAGATATCCTTTCCCTGTGTGTAACGCGATGCACAGGGGGACTGGTAAGCAACGCGGATGGGAACTGCCTTTAGCCGGCCCTCGTGTTTCTTGAGTTCACGGTAGAGATATTCAAAGATATGGACAGGCTGAAAAGGTACTTTTAAGCCATACTCCTGGGCCATCGTGGTCAGCATAGTGTAACAGTCGTCATGAAAACAGATAACTTCTTTGGCTCCCAAGGCGGCTAGATTCTCGATAAACCTCTTTGCCTCCTTCTTAACGAGGCTCGGTTTCCCGAGGTGAATGTATCCAACGGTACAGAAATAGTCCGCACCTTCGACAATTGTTAAATCACTAAAAAGAGGATTATCCAGGAGTTCACGGACCATATCTCCCACAATGCATAGATTAAGCACGGGTTTGCCTTCTTTGCCTTTTTTTACGACTGTCGGCAGATTATAGAGCTTAACGAAATTCTGCATAGCCTGCTCGGGAATACCGAGGGCACCCGTTTCTTCCTGACGCTGGTTCAGTAAATCAAATGGATTGGCCTGGGTCGGGCAGACCAAATTGCACGATGCACAAGTAACGCAGAGACCCACAATTGGCGGTACTCCTCCTGATACAAGCTCCGTCATTTCCTCCTGAGCCCGCTTGAGGTCGTACTCCACATAAGGACAAAACTCCAGGCACTTTCCACATAAATTACATTTTTCTTGGTAAAACATTTATTCCTCCCCGGCCTTTATATTTGGCCATTATGTAAGTATTTTTTCTCACTGCAATTCTGAAATATTCGTGTCACCTTTCCGGAATCTGCACCAGCAGTGCTTCTCCTTTCGCGCATATCTCACCTTCTGCAGATAAAGTGACGCTCACAATAATTTTTCGCCCTTTTATATCTTTTACCTTTCCCCTCAGTTCCAGGACCTTTCCCATCGGCGTTGGTTTCAGAAAATCGACTTTTAATGACGCCGAGACAAAGCGGGAAAGTGGATGGTCGTCCAGTAAAAAACCCTCCTCGCGCAATTTTGCTGCCGATGCAGTGGCAGCGCTATGACAATCGATCAATGAGGCAATAAGCCCTCCATAGACATATCCGGGAAAACCACCCGTGTAATAAGACCTGGGCATATAGTGACAGATGCTCTCTTCACCTTCCCAGCTACTTTTAATTTGCAGCCCCTCGCGATTGAGTCGCCCACAGCCATAGCAATGTGCAAATTCATCAGGATAGTAATCCTGAAAGGCTTTAACAGTCATATTTTTCACCTTTTTTCTAATATTCCTCGCAAGTGAGTGTTGCATTAATTGAATTGATACTGATAAGAACTAACTTCTTAGGACGGAAGTATAAAAAGAATGGTCTTGTATGTCAATGATGAACTGGCAGCATGATGTGAGGTGTGTGTTAATGATTTTTTAATGGGCGAGTTCATCAAGCAGAAATGCTTCCCCTAAAGTGATATCAACTTGCTCCCAGTTTGCACTTTTCAGTCGTCATTCAATAGATCTGCCACGCGAAAGAATGTCACCATTAGTATTTGTCATCGAGACGTCCAGCCAATGTGCCCTGTTACGCCTTCATCCCGTACTGGTTGCCGGCCTCATCTCCTGTATCCTGTAATAACAATCGACCTTTTTCCCTCTTTCAACTGCCAGTTTTTGCGAAGATGTCCCGAATAGGTTTTGTATTGAAAAAACTTCCTAGGTTTGCTTCTTACGTTGAGATGATCTGCTGCGTTGTCAGGGTAACTTATCATTAATCTCCGGTCGACTCAGAGAAGCTAGAATCTCCGCAGAATATTTTACTGAACAAGGGTGCCCGCCATCACTAAATCAGAGGTAAGTACATGATCGATGTCGAGCAGTATTTTGACGTCACCCTTGACCTTTGCCATCCCGAGGAAATAGTCATTGTCCAGGGAAACACCGAAGTTCGGGGTGTCCTCGATCTCATTGCTGCGGATGTTGACAACCTCGGAGACGGAATCGACAACGATGCCGATGAAGAAATTACCTTTGTCTTTTCCATAGGCATCAACGACGACGATGCACGTACGATCCGCATAGACCGACTCCTCCATGCCGAACTTAAGGCAAAGATCGATGACAGGGATGACCTTTCCCCGGAGGTTGATAACCCCTTTGACATAAGGAGGGGTCTGAGGAATGGTCGTGATGTTCATGATCCCGATGATTTCTTTTACCTTCAATATCTCGATTCCGTACTCTTCGTCCTTGAGACTGAATGTAAGGTACTTTCCTTCTCTTGTATTCTTGCTCTTTAGATCTTGAGGCATTCCTTCGTTGGCAGCCTCCCTTGATGCGTTCTGCATATGAGAGCCTCCTTTTGCTCCTTAGTATCATCTATTCAACAGTTGAGAGACATGGATAAGATATAAACAGGGGCGTATCTTTACCCATGTCTCTCTCGACATTAGAAGTCCTTGAACCGGCCGTCCTTCACGGGAATTATTTGATCAGTCCCGACAAGCTTCTTTGCTCTGGTTATAGGCTCTTTTAGTAGTGCTTCTTTTTTTGGAACCGGAGGACTTTTCTTGTCTTTATGAACAAAACTCCCCAGTCTTGCACCCAAGGATGCAGACCTGCCTTCTGACACCACACCCTTTCCATTTCCACTGATGATGGTTGTCAGCTCCAATACAAAACTCTTCAGCTGTTCTGCCTGGGCATTCATTTCTTCCGAAGCACTGGCAGACTCCTCTGCATTGGCAGCCGTCTGCTGTGTCACTTTGTCCATCTCGGCAACAGCCTTGTTGATCTGCTCAATGCCGTGATACTGTTCCTGCGAAGCGGCGGCAATTTCATCAATGAGACTCCTTATTTTAACCGCAATCTCTATGTTTTCCTTGAATGCATCCTGGGTCAGTTTTGTGAGTTCATTTCCCTGCTTTACATCTTTAATGGTATTTTCAATCAGATTGCTCGTATTCCTTGCAGCTTCTGCCGCCCTTAACGCAAGGTTTCTCACCTCATCAGCCACGACAGCAAACCCGGCACCAGCCTCGCCGGCTCGGGCCGCTTCAACAGCTGCATTAAGGGCAAGGAGGTTCGTTTGAAAGGCTATCTCATCGATTGTCCTGATGATCTTGCTGGTTTCTTCAGTGGATTTTGTCACATTGGAAATCGCCTCAGCCATATTAAGCATGTTTGTATTAACATTTCCCACTATACGCTGCACTTCGCCCATCATCGCTTTCGCTTGTTGGGCATTGTTGGTATTCTGCTTTGTCATAGAAGCGAGTTCCTCTATGGATGATGAAGTCTCCTCCAGAGATGCTGCCTGATCAGATGATCCTTCTGCAAGCTGTTGGCTCGAGGAGGATACCTGTGTTGAGGCGGAAGTAACCTGTTCGGCCCCGTCATAAATGCCAGCGATAATGCGATTGATCGGTTTGGACACGGATCGTGCAACGAAGTATGAAAAACACAATCCAATTAGGGAAATGACAACGATTACACCAAATATAGTATAGAATATTGGTAAAAGGTCTTTTTGTATATCGTCGAAATAAAGACCGGAGCCGATAATCCATCCCCATGGCTCAAAGAGTTTCACATATGATATCTTGGGAACTGGCTTCGTCATTCCAGGTTTCGGCCAAATATATTCCACGAAACCTTCTCCCTTACTTTTACAGACGTTGACCATTTCGACGAAAAGATTTTTCCCATTTGGATCTTTCATGCCCGATATGTCCTTTCCGTCCAGTTCAGGCTTAAAAGGATGCATGATCATTTTTGGTCCAAGGTCGTTTATCCAGAAATATTCATCTTTATTGTAACGCAGATTTTTGATCCTTAATAATGCCTCCTGCTGAGCCTTGTCCAGAGAAAGCTCTCCCTTTGCGACCATGGCATTGTACTCAGACATGACAGTGTACGCCACATCAACGACATTTTTTACATTTTGGCACCCATAATCCAGTAAGTTTCTTTTGAATTTAAAACTGACCAATATGAATGATACTGAGAAGGCAAGAATGATTATGGTTCCGAGGAGAAAAATTTTTGTTGATAGTTTCGACTTACCTAACATTTTCACGTACCTCCTAATTTAATCAGATTTATGGGCCTCGCCTAGTTGGCCTTTCTTTAAATATCTGATTTAATTATCGGTACGATATTGTTGAGGCTTCATGAAAATCATTGTTAAATAATCACATAACAAATGATTATGTATAATATATATTTTATGAAAGGGATGCGAGGTAGGTTCTCAGATTAATCTTCTTGGAAATAATGCCAAGTTTCTTCCGGATGTGATTCCGATGAACAATGATAGAACCATCTGATATTCCAATAATATTGGCAATTTCTTTAGAGGATTTCCCCTGTCTGACAAGATTAGCGATTTCTATTTCTCTGGGAGTAAGACCATAGTAATTTGAGGATAACTTATGTGCGAAGGGGGAGATGATCTCATTAAGGTTCGATTCGATAATACTTACAAGGTTTTTGTGCTTGGCATCCAATTGGCTTTTTTTTAGTTCTTCAAGATAGGGAAGAAGTAATTCCTTAACGTTCAAAATTACCTTTTCCTCTAGTTGTCCTTTATCCTCCTCACGCTGCTTAAGGAGAAATTTTAAAGCACTGTTCAATTCCACCAGCTTATCCACATGTTTCTTGAGGTCCTTGCTTCTTTCTTTCAATGCAGATTCAGCACGCTTGCGTTTGACAAGTTCCAATCGAAGTTGCTCATTAATCTCTGCCCGTTCTTTTACTACATTCTCAAGATGATCGTGATGTTTTTTCAATTGCTTTTCTACCTGCTTGCGCTCAGTGATGTCGCGTAAAAAAGCCAGGGCCGCTGGTCTTCCCTTCCAATCGACGACTACGGCATTTGCTTCCACCCATCTTGTCTTGCCCTGTTTTTTAGTGACCCGAAAACAGTAATATTCAGGCACCGACTGGCCCTCCATCCTATTTTGATGCGTATCCATGACCATCGAGCGGTCAGCAGGATGGACGAGGTTAATAAACGGTACATCTAGCAATTCGTTGAGGGTGTACCCCAAGAGGCTTGTGATTCTGGGGTTCGAAAATTTAAGATGGTTATCCTGAACAATTACGATTGTATCGTTGGCGTTTTCAAATAGTAAGCGATAGTCTTGCTCCGAACGCTTAAGGTTCTCGAAGGCTTGTTTACGCTCGGTGATGTCGGTAATAATTGCACCGAGCAGTGACACTTTACCCTTTTGGCTAATAGAGAACTTTCTGGTTTCAAAAAAGCATGAATTGCCATCCTTGTCGGTCCATTCCTCCTCATATGATACGAAACCCTCTGACAAAGCCTTGAGATCCTTTTCCCTCATCGGGCCTGCAATTTTCGGTGGAAAAATTTCCTCTGGTGTCTTGCCCAGCCATTCCTCTCCCGGGAACATCTCCATGTATCTTCGATTAAAGAAAAGAGGTCTCAACTCCTTGTCCTTGATTATCACCAGACTTCGCATGTTGTCCATGAACGCCCTGAACCGTTCCTCGCTATCGCGTAGCATCTCCTCTGCCTTCTTGCGTTTGCTGATATCACGAATAACCCCTTCGACTCCGAGGATTTTCCCCTCGTTACTCATCCGGAACGAGCTTGTGACTGCGGTAGGAAATGACGAGCCATCTTTTTTCTTCGCGGTGATCTCATAGTCCCGTATAAAGCCATCCTCAGCAATGCACCACAGCATTTTGTCCCGTTCCTCTGGATGTACCCAAAAATTCTCTATCGGCTTGCCCAAAATCTCGTCAAGCGAATCATATCCCAACATTCTGAGAATAGAAGGACTGACCATAATAACTACGCCGTGCTCATCGGTACGGTAAAACGCATCATATGACTTTTCGATTATGCTGCGATATCGCTCCTCGCTCTCCCGGAGCATCGCCTCCGCCTGCTTGCGATCAGTAATGTCCATGAGAAAACTAAGGGATGCAGGTTTGCCATCCCAAGAGATGACCGTGGAATTAACTAGTAGCCACTTTTCATTTCCGTCCGATGTCACAATCCTGAATGGATAGTCTGTTTCTACGGATTCACCTCTCATTCTCCTTAGATGACGATCAAGTACCATCTCACGATCCTCAGGATGAATGAACGAAACAAAAGGTCTGGCAGTGATGATGTCCTCCGTGTATCCAAGAATCTTTACAAGGGCTGGATTGGCAAATTTTATCTGCTCACCCTGGGCAATTAGTATTCCTTCGCCAGCACTCTCAAATAAAAGACGGTAAGTTTCTTCGCTCTCCTGCAGTTCACTTTCCATATGCCGGCCCTCAATGATTTTTAGTTCGCCCCGCATATTTCCTAATCTCTTCGATTCAGCCAGATCCAAAAAAACAAAACCCCGCTTCTTTTGAGAAACAGGGTTTCAATAGTCTCTTCATGGCATCACCCTTACAAAAAGGGTCCAGATTAATTGTTAACCTTTTGACGATGCCCTATCTAAATAATGTTTTCTTCTGCTCCTAATTCTTTAAAAAGTCAAGAGATAAATTTCATTGATAACCATTAGAAAGGATGAATATCCGGCAAAATTTCAAAAAAATCCATTTCAGGAAGATAGGGTGACACAATATCTACGGAAAAATTAGCCGCACATTTGTGCACCTTCCAAGTCGTTTTCATTGATCCGGCCTGATGGGTGCGTGTGCAGATTAGTATTTGAAGTGATGATGTCTCTCAGTGCAGTTTTGTTAAAAGGAACTAACCAAGGATTCTATTACTGATCCCGCTATAATACCTATATTAGGTCTATGTCACTTGTTTCCCCTCAGGTAGGCATCCTCGCCTGTGATCCAGTCCTCCCGAGGCGGTGTGAAGATGTCGTAGGCTACTAGGGATTCCACGGCTTCCGCGGTGTGCTCAACGTTGCCTGGGATGAAGATCATCTCGCGGGGACCCACATCGACTGTATGCCCCACGAGGTGGAATCGCCACTTACCGCTGAACACCCACGTGGTCTGTTCATTCTTGTGGGCATGTGGTGGTACCACATATCCCTTGTCGACCTCCGTGAAAGCGATCATCAGCTTTCCTTCCCACGCGAGCTTGCGCCGGAAGTGCTCGTTGACTCGCTCGTAAGGAATGTCGTCCCAGCGTATGTGTTTCATGTGTGTCGCCCCATGTCGATTCGATTATTATTGATAAGAACTTCTCTTCATAGTTAAAGTATAAGAAGAACGATCTTGTGTGTCAAGGAGAAGGGATGACGTAGAAGAACCAGCCACAGTTAAATCAGCTATGGCTGTTTCTTCTCTTCAGAGATTCCATTAAGGATTCATTTCATAGGTGTCTTTCAGAGCATAGACTTGAATCAAAAATATCTTCCCTGCTTACATCATTTCAAAGATACCGGCAGCCCCCATGCCGCCGGCGATGCACATAGAGACGATACCCCGCTTAGCCTTGCGCCTCTTCAACTCATACAGGAGCTGGGCCGTCAGTTTCCCGCCTGTAGCGCCCAGCGGATGCCCAAGGGCTATGGCGCCGCCGTTGGGATTTATATCCCCGGCT
>DATKLL010000015.1:0-17093 GCA_035542475.1 Syntrophales bacterium | reverse complement strand
AAATTTTCAAGACCGAAACCGGCGTAACCTTTATCCCACAAGCAGGTTAATTTATCCTCCAGACAACCCTCGGGAATGGCATTTACGAGAATCCCTTCCTCATACTTCGCACTGCGCAGCAGTACGCGGACATAACCGCCTACAAAATTGATATGATTTAGTATATTGATCAGCTTTTCTTTTTCGATGCTCTTGGCAGATTCAAGCGCGTCAAACAGGGCATCATGCTGGAAAAGCCACGGGGGGAGGAAATCTTCATCAGATTTTTTCCTAAATGTTCTGATGTCAGTAAGAAAGTTCTGCCAATTCTTTTTTTCTTCCATCTATATAAGTGCTGAAAATGTTTTAAAAAAATTTATAGTAGTAAAAATAGTACTGATTAATAACTTGGATGCCTCTTGTTTTTAAAGATCGTAGTTGTGTAAAAAATTTGACAGCAAATATATCGCAGAAGATAGAAAGTAGAGTTCTATGAAACAGACTAATTTGATATCGGATCGGGAGAAACTATCAATAACGGTGAAATAGCCGGTGGTCTAAATTCACATTGTTGATAATGAATATGAATGTAGAAGTGCTCTCAGTTCTTTCCCGAAATATCTAATCACTGAATGTAAAATTCCCCAGTGGTTTAATGCGGAACAAGTGATCGGATTTTTCTTTTTCTCAATCTCTTTATCCGCGAAAAGTACACACAACAATATAGTCTGTCAACTAATGTCATACATATACAAGATGGGTCTCTCCTTGTCAAATTTTATATATGCATGATAAGAGAATAAATATACTTTCTGAAGTTATTCAAGGTTTCGGAATAATTTTAAATGCTATTCCTTCGCCGGCCAGTTTTGAATTGGCAAAGGCTGCCTTTTAATCTCAATGTAACCTCCAAGCCCTACAGCCTTAAATGTATCATATATAACCTCACCTATAGTGTGAACTGCCATCTCATCCGGATCAGGCATCGGTGAGGCTATGACGAGCCTGTTGCCGAATCTTCGAAAACTTAAGTCTATAATACTATAAGCTGCCATAACAATACCGGACAGGGAAATAAGTTCCTTCTCAAGGGTAAGGTACTCCATAGAAATCATTTCTTTCAAAAATTCCGGAAGTTTAAATTTCTCAATTATTTTTATTCCTAGGTGTGAATGATATGAAGAAATAAAATCTTCTCCGATCTCTGCCTGCACATAGTCTTCGTTATATAGTGACCTATAAACAGCGATAATAATCTTACCTATTTCTAGAAGGAGACCGCCGAGTTCTACTTTCTTTGCATCGCTACCCCGGAGGCCGAATTCCTTCGCCAATATTTTGCCGCCAAGTATGGAAGTTGCGAAACTTTTGGCAAAAATAACTTTCACCTCTTTATCTTTAGACAGGGCGGCAAATGCCAGGAAGATGATAAGGACTCTCGTGAAGTCCATTCCCAGCCTGGATACAGCCTTATAGAATGTATCGACAGAACCCCTCCTGAGCTGTCCGTAATAAACGGAGTTAGCTATACTAAAAAGTCTGACCACAATGTCATCCCCTATCTTCGATTTCAGCAGCTCGATTTCCTTGTCACTCACATCGGGATTATCGAGTACATCGAGTACCTCAGGATCAAAGCCCAGGTTAACCTTATCGAATATCTTTTTTTCTATATCCGCAAGAATTAGTTGTGCTTTTTCATCATCCATTTCGGGCCCTTCCTCCTGCAATTAAAGCTATCCTGTGCAAATACATCTCTTTACTGCAGAAAGTCCATGTAGCATGACTAGTGGGTAAAACACTCCGTAAGCAGTATAGGTGAATATCATAAATATGTAAAGACTAACAGACTATAAATATCTTAAAGAGCGAAATACATTCGTCTTGAGGCTAGGTTTTAAATCTGATAATAGTTTTCATAAGCCACAAATCCGGGGCAAAAGTAGGCATATTGGTGCACAAGCTATACAGTGTATGAATATTTCCTTTAATGGGAAAACCCTGTGTCACCAGTTGTTTTTAAAGAATTGTGAAAGGAGAGCACTATGGGATTAGTTTATGAAAAGGAAGGACATATAGCAAAGGTAGGTCTCAATCGTCCTGAGGAAAAGAATGCACTTGATCCAGGAATCTTGATGGAACTGCATCGTGCGTGGGCGGACGTCAACCAGGATGAAAGAATGCGGGTTGTAATCCTCTATTCCTGTATACCTGATATTTTTTGCGCCGGCATGGACCTAAAGACAGCTGTTCCCGTCCTTACAAGGGCCAGGGCACCTGAGAGCGACGCGGAGCGATGGCTGATACAGGTGGGACAGCAGGTCGGAGAGGCCATGCTGAAGCCCAATATAGTAAAAAAACCGGTAATTGCTGCCGTCAACGGCTTCTGCCTGACGGGTGGATTCGAAATGATCATGGGTGCGGATCTGCGGATTGCTTCAGAAAATGCAATTTTCCAAATGAGAGAGGCCAGTCTGGGAATCATGCCAATTGGCGGTGGTAACGTATATTTACCTCGTATCATGACACCATGCCGGGCGCTGGAAGTTCTTCTGACATCGGGTAATTTCCGTGCGAGGACGCTGTACGAATGGGGTTTTATCAATCACGTGGTGCCGACCCAGGACGACCTGATGAAGAAGGCTTTGGAACTGGCTGATAAAATTGCCGGAAATGGTCCCCTTGCTGTTCAAGGAATTATTAAATGTTTTCGGGAAACACGAGATATGTCTTATACCGATGCCTTCAAGAGAGAAATCGAGATTGGTCTGCCTATATTCGGGAGTGCAGACGCGCGCGAAGGTATTCTTGCCCAGAAGGAAAAACGTAAGCCGAATTTCCCCGGCAAATACTAACAAGTTTGGAAAAATCCCCTTATATGCATTTTGTATTCTTGACAGTATAGTATTGCGACACTATTATATTATTAAGTGTAATAATCTGGAATTTTAAACACCGATAAGGAGGCTAGCTATGAAAGAACGACTGAATGCGCTACAGGTTGCTCTAAATAACGAAATGAAAGAGCATGAATTTTATCTTAAAAATGCTGAGCGGACCAGGAATCCTGTTGGCAGGGCGATGTTTAAGCAAATCGGTGGCGAGGAACTGGAGCATTACGAGAGGCTGAAACAACTCCACACCAACTGGGAGAAGGACAAGAAATGGCCGGAAACAGTACCCCTCATAGTGAAAGACACATCTGTTAAGAATATCCTGAAGGATGCGGCACAAAAAGCGCCCAAGACAACCAAAGGTGATGCCGATGACCTGAAGGCCATCCGCGTCGCAATTGAATTTGAGGGTAAAGGCGCGGAGTATTATGCAAAACTCCGTGATGAAGTCTCAGACCCGAAGGAAAAGGCATTTTTCAATCTGCTTGCCAACATTGAGCATGAACATTATGTCTCTCTCAAAGAGACAGAGGAATTCCTGACTGATCCGGTATCATGGTTCAGAAAGAAGGAACGTACTGGTGTCGATGGTGCATAACCAGTAGGGGGCGGAGTTAAAAAGCTGGATATAGTTAGAACAAAAAGGGATCCTTCAAGATCCCTTTTTTATTTCTACTTTCTTTCATTATCCTCCCTTATCCTGCTCTTCTTTCTAAAAATTACCCTGATCGGTGATTGATCAAAACCGAATGCCTCTCTAATCCGGTTAGTCAAAAAGCGCCTGTATGAGAAATGAAGAGCCCGCGGTTCACGGACAAAAAAAACAAACGTGGGAGGCGCGACGGATACCTGGGTCATATAACTGAAAGTATTGATTCTGCCTTGATGGCGTGGCGGTGGTTTAGATTCTAGAAATTCTCTCACAATGCTATTAAGCTCAGCGGTGCTGATACGTTTTGTGTACTGACTCATAACCGTATCAATGATGTCAAATATTTTAGATACCCGCTGACCGGTGAGTGCTGATATGAAAATAATCGGAGCGTAATCCATAAATTTAATTATATCTTTGATCTCCTTCACATAATTTCCCACCGTTGAGTTGTCTTTTTTTACAGCATCCCATTTGTTGACAACGATGATACAGGCAACCCCTTTTTCAAGCGTCAGTCCTGCTATTTTGGCATCCTGTTCGGTCATTCCTTCCTCGGCATCAATGAGCAGCAAGGCGATATCACAGCGGTCTATGGCCTTAAGGGCCTGAATGATACTATATTTCTCAAGGATATGACTTACTCTGCTTTTTCGCCTGATGCCTGCCGTATCAACCAGAAGATATTTTTTTTTAATATATTCAAACGGTGTATCTATAGCATCTCTTGTAGTGCCCGGTGACGGGTTGACGATGGCTCTTTCATATCCCAGAATCTTATTTACCAGGGATGATTTCCCGACATTCGGTTTCCCGATCACTGCTATCCTGATACGTTTTTCCTCATCAATTCGTTCTTCGTCGTGAGATACAAGATGCACAGATACATCATCCATCAGTTCATGAATACCTAAACCATGCTGAGCGGAAATGCTGTAAATCTTATCCATTCCCAGTTCATAGAATTCATATATCTGGTTTTCGTGCTTCGGCCCGTCGACCTTATTGACGACAAAGAAAACCGGTTTTTTAACTTCCCTGAGGGTATTTGTGATTTCCCTGTCTGAGGGCGTTAGACCTTCCCTGCCATCCATGAGGAAAATAATGATGTCCGCTTCTTCCATGGCCAAATGTGTCTGTTCGCGCATCTGTACCAGCATAGTATCTGTTGATGCCGGTTCAAATCCGCCGGTGTCAATCAGTGTATATTCCTTGTCATGCCAGGTGCAATCGGCATAATTCCGGTCTCTTGTCGCACCCGGTTCGTCGATTACAATGGCTTTTCTTTTCTGTGACAGGCGGTTAAAAAGTGTCGATTTCCCGACATTGGGCCTGCCGATAATGGCTATGACTGGTTTCATCTGACTATGACTCACTTTGAACTTTACTTGCTTAGATGCTTCTAAACAAATTCGCTTTATTGAAATTCTACAAGGCTATGATATATTAATAGTTAGTATCAAGCTGCAAAAGAATGATGTCATTTCGAAGGAACGGAGTGACTGAGAAATCTATAATATCATTGAAAAAGATTTCTCCCTATGGTCGAAATGACACAACACGAGCTTACGCGTAGATAATGAAGTCTAATCAACCTTAATATTTAGTAGCATATTAGGTTAATTGTGACAATTCTTTCATCGCATAGTCAGTAAAAAGGAGGCGACCTATGTACGGCAATCATGGACGAATCCTGAAAGTAAATTTAAGTACCAGAGAAATAAGAGAAGAAATTTTTGACGAGTCAGTAGCCAGGATGTTTCTGGGCGGAAACGGGCTGGCGGCAAAGCTCATTTACGACAATGTTCCATTTAACGCGGATCCTCTTGGACCCGACAACGCCGTCGTGTTTTCTGTAGGCCCATTGACGGATACGCCTGTATGGGGAACCAGCAGGGGACACGTGGCATCGATATCACCGTTGACGGGGATATTTGCCGACTCTAATTATGGAGGAAAATTCGGCACCGCGCAGAAGAGGGCAGGGTTTGACGTCATATGTATTACGGGGGCTTCATCAAAGCCGGTTTATCTTTTAGTTACAGATGAAGGCGCGGAGATCAAAGATGGTTCTCACTTATGGGGTAAGACAACGGAAGAGACCATTGCCGCGCTCGAAGCAAAAGAAGGAAAAGGGGCAGTTTACGCCTCGATCGGGCCTGCGGGAGAAAACGGTGTGCTCTTTGCCAACATCGTACTGGGCGGAGTCAGACCGGGTGCTGCCGGTCGGGCCGGCATTGGAGCTGTAATGGGTGCTAAAAAAATCAAAGCGGTTGTCGCCAGGGGTGAAAAACGAACCAATATCTTTGACCGGGGATCACTGACGAAACTTTTGAAAGAGAAATACCCGGCCTTTAAGGAGAATACGAAGGTATTAAGCACCATCGGTACACCGGTTCTCGTAAATGTCATCAATGCCAAAGGCATGCTCGGTACGAGAAATAACAGCAAAGAAGTCTTTGCATATCCCAATGACATCAGCGGCGAGCTGATAAAGGAGAAATACTGGAAAAAAGATACGGCCTGCTTTGGCTGTCCCGTTGCGTGCGGCAAAAATGTCAGCGCATCCAAAGGTGAATATGCTGGCAAAATTGTTAAGATGCCCGAATATGAGACCCTCTATGCCATTGGCTCCATGATGGATAACCGAGATATTGAATCCATCATCAACGGTAATCATGTTTGTGATCTGATGGGTATAGATACCATCTCCATGGGAGTGACGCTTTCCTTTGTCGCGGAATGTATGGAAAAAGGAATTATCTCTGAAAAAGAAGCGGGAGGGAGAGTCAATTTTGCGGAAGGAGAAGCGATGGTGGATCTCATCAAGAAGACGGCCCGGAGGGAAGGCATTGGAGATCTTCTGGCTGTGGGTTCGGCGCGTATTGCGGAGAGATTCGATAGGGATGCATACAAATACCTTTATACCGTCAAGGGTCTTGAAGTTGCGGGTCACTCTCCACGCGGCTTGAGAGGCATGTCCCTGTCCTATTCAACTTCCACGAGAGGCGGCAGCCATCATGACGGCAGGCCCAATTATGCAGCCGCAGACCCCGACCCCGGCTTTGAGCCGCAGCCGAAGTACATACAGAGGAATCAATATTTCACGGCCGTCGGGGACTCGCTGATCGTGTGCCGCTTTATTGCCGAGAGGGGATTAGGGACGCCACTCAACGACGATATCGCGAAAATCGTGGGCTATGTGACGGGCTGGGACATAACTCTTTCAGAGCTGGAAAAGATAGGCGAGAGGATATACAATCTGGAGCGCCTGATAAATGTCCAGCGCGGAGTGAGCAGGAAAGACGATATCCTTCCCTATCGTGTTATGAATGAGCCCATTCCCGAAGGCCCTGTAAAGGGAAGATACTGCCCTAAAGAAGACCTGGATGCCATGCTCGACACGTATTATGATTTACGGGGCTGGAGCCGGGAGGGCATCCCGACAGATCAGAAACTCACCGAGCTGGGCTTGAAATAGTAGAGCTATATATTGCATTTTTTTACCCAGTAGTGTGGGGGCAGGATTGATGAAGATTTGAATTACTCCGATTGTTTCTTTCACCTACTTATCCTCAGAATGGATTACCTATAAGACCTAACAATTACCATTAGAAATACTGAATTATTTAAATTATCTTACAAAACGAATACAGAAATAACGGCCCCCACTAGCACTATATATAGGGTGTCCACCTTGCGAAGTAAAGCGGCTAATGCCGCAAGTCCTAATAGAATCCTGATAACATCCCATGGGACAATCATAGCGAACTTAATGCAGACAAATAAAAGGAGTCCTACAAAGGAAGCAAATATTCCGTCTATCGCCCTGACAAAATATACTGAATTCTTCAGTCGATCAAAAAACGGTGCAATAGTGACCACAATGAAGAAGGAGGGTGTAAATATTGCGATGGTCGTTACGATTGAGCCTACTACCCCATAAAGTAAATATCCCACAAAGGCTGCATAACATTGATCGGTCGTTATGCTTCCAAAGTATGGAGGAAACGTATGATATCATCAATCTCATGTGGGGCCAGTTCAATGTCAAGCTGCATCCAGGCCATTTGACGGACAGCCTCGGACAATGTTGATATCCGGCCATCGTGGAAGTAGGGCGAGGTGAGTGTGACATTGCGGAGCATACAAACCTTAAAGACGAATCTGTCTTCCTTCAGACCGGTTATTTTGTAACGTCCGGTATCAGAGTTGTATTCGTAAGGATGATATACGCCCAGCTTCTGCAGCGAGCCACCTCCCACAGTCTTACCGTTGTGACATTCGATGCACCCTGTCTCCACAAACCGGTCAAGTCCGGCTTTCTCATTAATGCTGATAGCTTCTTCTTCACCATTTAGGTAACGGTCAAAGCGTGAGGGTGTGATAAGAGTCCTTTCAAATGCCGCGATAGCCCGGGCCACGTTATCGAAGGTTACGGGCTCCGCCTGGCCGGGGAAGGCAAGCGCAAACCTTTTACGATAGTCCGCTGATCTGTTCAGCCGCGATGTCACGTCTTTTTCTGAGCGCAAAGCCATCTCAGTGGGGCTAGTCAGCGCCCCCTTGGCCTGTTCCACCAGGTCTGCGGCACGCCCATCCCAGAATTGTGCGACCTGGAATCCCGCATTAAGCACAGTAGGAGAATTCCTTTTGCCCGAGATACCTCTTGCCCCTTTTGATGTCGGCTGGTTGTCGACACCGGCCCCCTTATGATCGAGCCTGTGGCAGTTATTGCATGACCGGGATTTATTCATGGAAATTCTTTTTTCAAAAAAAAGTTTGCGTCCGAGGTCGATCAACGCCGGAGTGTCGTTGTGACTGTTAGGCATTTTGTCTGAAAGTGGTTTGAAGTTCAACCTTACGAGTAGGTTGGTCCCCGTATACTCCTTTGTGGATTCTGTCGCGGGAGTGGCATTACAGCCGCACCCTATGAAGGAACCCCAGATAAACATGGTCAATAGCACCAAACTGCAAACAAGCTGACGGGAGAACCGATAACAATTCATGTCCACTTCCAAATATTATATAAAACTCCTTCCGCCCATATAACAAAGAAGATGCAGAGATAGCTTTCTATGAAAAGGTCATCAGATGACAAGGCAGTAAGAGTTTGGCATTAATTACTGCAAAGTCGAAGCTCACAGCCTTGTATGGCTGCAATCCTCACCTGTTCACAAGTTATATCGGAGCACTTAGGTGCGCTACTTCTTTGCTGCCTTTTCCATTTTATCCACGTAGATAACCTGCACCCCCTTGCCTTTAACCAATATCCCTGTGACCGTAACCATCCCTCCAAGCATCGCATACCTCTCAGGAGTCATCAACGGCACCTCATGCTCACCAGTCAACAGGATGTACTGGGTGCTATCCTTGGCAGTCAGCAAAGGGGGGTCACCGGCTTTGATGCACCTCTCGCAGCATCCTGGTGAGCAAGGCTTATTCGGATTGGAAAGTTTGCAAAATGTGCAGGTGACTTGGCCTGTGATGGTCACCTCCTTCCCTTTGGCCGGTTCTCCCTTTCTATCTGAATCCGCAAAAGCGGGAATAGCCAACCATGCAAAAATTAACATCACAGTAATACATCTTTCAACAAATCTCTTCATCTTTCAGCCCTCCTTATGTGTAATAAATCATGTTCATTTCCCCGGATGTGCTCCCGAGCCTATCCGGCAATCCATTTTTTGCAAACGGTATTTAGAAAATTGTTTTAATCCTTTTCAGGCAAGGCGAATGATATTGTCCCAAGCCTTGCCGCTTAAAGCCACCGACACGGTCGGTGGTAGTTTACTGAAAGCAACGAGTCGTTTTCAACTAAATACTATATTACACTTGGCCACGTTCATCATCAGGATACCATGACATCTTGTATCATAGAGAGATTATCGAAATGATAGCGCCACCTGCCACTACATAGAGGATATCCACCTTGCGAAGCAAAGCAGCTAATGCCACGAGCCCCAGCAGAATCCTTATAACGTCCCAGGGTACAGTCATCGTGAATTTGATGCAAACATATAAGAGCAGTCCTACAAAGGATGCGAAGATTCCGTCTATAGCCTTCATAAAATATACTGAATTCTTCAACCGATCAAAAAATGGTGCAATTGTAACCACCATGAAAAATGAAGGTGTAAATATAGCAATTGTCGCGGCGATCGCACCCAATATCCCATAGACCAAATATCCTACGAAGGCAGCTGTAATAACTATGGGGCCCGGTGTTATCTGGCCGAGGGCTATTCCATCCATAAAGGTCTTGCTGTCCAGCCATCCCCTGTTGAGCACAACCTCATTAAGCATAAGCGGAAGTGAGGCAAAGCCTCCTCCGAAGGCGAAGAGGTCTATTTTTAGCATGACCGCCGCTATATTAAAGAGTGTGGAGTTTATGAAATACAGTCCGGTAAAGCAGATAAGAAAAGAAACCAAAAGACCAACTATTTGTCTCGCATTCCATTGTGTTTTTATTGTTTTGGAATTGGTCACTGTGCTCGAGGCAGACAATCTTAAAAAGGCCATACCGAGGATACCGGCCCCGATTATAACAATAAAAGGACTTATACCGAACCAGAAGAAGATGGCCGATAAAAGGGCAACGATAAGGCTTTTGAAATTGTTTGCGATGTTCCTGCCAAATGAATAGGTTGCGTTAAAAATGATTGCAACCACGATTACCTGAAGGCCGTTAAACAAGGAGATGAACTTTGGGAGGTTGTTGAATCGAACATATAAAACCGAGAGAATCAACATGAAAATAAAGGCTGGTAATCCGAAACCTATATAGGCAGCCAATGCCCCGGAGATTCCCCGAACCTTGAGCCCGACATACGCGGCCACTTGCATGGCTATGGCGCCCGGTATGGACTGGCACAGTACGAGACCGTTCTTGAAATCCTTCTCATCCAGCCATTGATAGCGTTCGGTAGAGAGTTCCCTGATATGCGCCACCATTGCAGGGCCGCCGAACGCGGTTATTCCGAGCCGCAGAAAAGCTAAGAAGAGATCCTTGGTATTAGCAGTACCCATAAACAAATTCTCCCTGGGATTTTACAAGGTTTGACATGTCATAAGGCGCGTTTTCTGGACAGTATTTTGAGTACTTTGTATTTCATATTGTCAAAGAGGCTATAAAGGATCGGCACATAGATGAGCGTTAGGAACCTGGGGGTAAGGTCGTGCAACCTAACATGAGCATCGGTGAATACGGCTCTATTGCCATTTCTCTCAATACAGCTGCGATATGAGAAGCATGTCTTAGCGTGAATTGAAGTCTCCTTATTTGATTTTTCTGTTTGATTTTCTTTCGTATCTTCAGATTATAAGTCACCGGCCACGAAATCGGTTAGATCTTTTTCTCTCAGTATCCGGCGTTTCCATTTTTGGGTTATAGGAACTAGGAAAGGAAGCAATCTGAGAGAAAAATAGGGTGGCAGAACCGGCAGACCCACCAGATCGCCGCAGACCATGAGCAAAAAAAGATCTTCCAAATGACCTTTTTCTTTCTTCATTTCAAGGTCCAATTCATGGCTTGTTAGACCGTAAAGAAATTCCTGCGCCACTTTTTTCCAATGCCCAAGGGCCGATGTAAGGTAATCCGGTTTCATATTATCCTTTTTTGAAGCTAATCATCGTCGCTCCTTAATCGCTTCGCTTTTGGTTTTGTTGTAAGTCATGTTTGTTCTCCTTACCACTAGTCAAAACTCACTTAGAATCCAGATGATTTGATTGACGGCTGCCGACACCCTCGGAACAGGAAGGCCAAGAATTCCTATTTGTCCTCGCTTTTGCAAGGGTGGCCTTTGGCGTCCCCGTGACACTCCCTGATCTGTTCCTCGCTACATTCCTCCGGTTTCATTTCGACTTCTCTGGATGTTCACAACACTCTTTTTCCCCCACGGCCATTTTGTGGATCTCGGCCACCATTGCCGGGCCACTGAAAGCCATCACCTCCAGCCGGAAGAAGGAGAAAAATAACCCTTGAATCGTCGCTGTCTTACCCGTGAATCAAACTCCCTTTGTGAACGGAGTATGAAATCCCTTCCAAGATACCCAAGTCGCCATGCCCTTGGTCTGTTGGGCAACCGCCGGAATGACCATCGATGCGCCACGCATTCCGGCTACTTTTTTTTCTTTTCCTTTTTGTCCACGCAGGAATGTTCCGTGTCCCCGTGGCATTCCTTGATCTGCTCAAGGGTACACTCTTCGGGTTTCCCTTTTAACTTCTCCGGATACTGACACTTGCAGTTGCACATTTTTTCTTCCTCCTTGTGACAATCGATTTTGTTGTTTAGTTTTTTGATACAAACGCTTTCGGAACATGGCTGCAGATCGGTCAATTCTCTAAGGCGTCCGGCGAGCTCGTGCAGCTTCTCCCTTTCCACCGTGTAATGGGTCCAATAGCCCCGCTTGTCCCCCCTGACCAATCCCACTCCCCGCAAAAATTTCAAATGTTGGGAAACGGCCGCTTCCGATATGCTCAGATGCTTTGCCAGGGCCCCCACGCAAAGGTCATGTGTCAGCAGCAGTTTGATCAGCTTGAACCGTGTCTCATCTGCCAGGGTTTTGAAAATCTGGACAGGCTCCATCGTCATTCTTTCCGTATTTGTATTCAATATTAGTTAATCAATTAAGAACATACCTAAACAATTATGTCAAGGATTTTTTATTTCGATATCGTAATGCAGAAAATGTTAGTGCAACCGTATATTGTGTGGAAACAGGTGGTGATTTAAGTAGAGACGGTGTCAGTGCTCATCGTTCCTCATTGTTGTGTGGGAGAGTCGCCGATTTGGGAGATTGCGCATGTCTGAAAGGATTTTTAGGCAAATTGGGCAGATCCCACAGGAGCACCAATTTTATTTGGCAATATATTATTATGCAGGTAGACTTTGCAGAAGTGAATTAAAAAATTTTTAAGGTTTGACATATCATAAGGTACGTTTTCTGGACAGTATTTCAAGTACTTTGTCTTTCACCCCATCAAATAGACTGTAAAGTATCGGCACATAGATAAGCGTGAGGAACGTGGAAACCATCAACCCTCCAATCGCCACAATTGCAAGAGGAGAAAGCCTTTCAAGTCCTATAGCCCATTCGAGGGCTATCGGTAGCATGCCGACACTTGTTGCCACGGCGGTCATGAGGATGGGTCTTGTCCTGATCCTGACGCTGCCTTTAATTGCCTCGGTAATGCTCTCACCTCTTGCCCTTGCCTCCTCAATGAAATCAATGAGCAGGATGGAATTCTTCACCACCAGCCCGGCAAGCAGGATCATTCCCATAAAGGCGATCTGTGACTGCTGTTTTCCGATGATGAGCATGGACCAAACGGCTCCTATGAGTGAGAGAGGGATTGCAGACATGATGGTCAGTGGGTGTATCCATGATTTAAATGCGGGGACGAGAGAAAAATATAAAAGAATAAGACCGATAATCAGGGCGGATGTCAGCCTGCTGAATGATTCCCGCATCGTTTTCACATCGCCTTCGTGGGATATGGTGTAGCCCTGCGGCAGTTTGATACCTTTCAGCGCTTTCTCAATTCCACCCTGGATTTGCGATATGGCGGCAGTACTGCGGTATGCATAAATGTCAAGGCTCGGCTGGAGATACTGTCTTGAGATGGATGTCTGCGTCTTTACTGTCTCCATAGTTCCGAGTTCTTTGACGGGTACAGCCCCCTTCGGAGTCTGAATGAGCATGGATTCGACGGAGGAGACACTGTCCCTGTACTGGGGGGCATACTGAGCTCTTATAAAATAACCGTCCTGCCCGGGCACCCTGAAGACCGATGACGCACCGCCCCTCACCGCTGCTGCAATCTGCTGAGAGATTGTGACAGGAGACATTCCATAGATGCCGGATTTAGACATATCGACCCGATAAACAATCTCCTTCTTGTCAAAGGTCCAGTTCCTCGCCATGCTGGTCAATCCCCGGACCTTTTTTAATCTTTCCATGACGTCCCTTCCGATAGAATCCAGAATAGCAGCGTCCGGACCGTTGATCATGATGTCTACAGAAGCCTTTATTGATGCAATGGCCGTTGCACCGTAATCGTAAACGTCGGCGTTCTTGAGCCCTGCAATACGTCCGAACTCATTTCTAAACCTGTCTTCGATCTGCCAGATGGAATCCTTCCTGTGGAACCTGTCCACAAGATGAATCGTCATGATTCCCTGCTGCGGAACCCTGCCGCTTCCAAAACTGATGACGCCGGGTTCTGAGCCGACGGTCGTGGATATCCGTTCGACCCCCGGGGTCTTCACTATAACAGATTCCATCTGATTCAGTATCTCTTCGGTTCTTTCAAGGGATGTGTTCGAATCTGCCTCAAATGCCACTTTCACGATGCCTATGTCCATGGGCGGCGCGAGGGATCTTCCTATGAGGGACATCTCCTCGATGGTTACGTAAAGGATCACAGCGGCGGCGAGTATAAAGAGCAGTCTGTGCTTGAGCGCCGTGTCAAGAAGACTGACGTAGAAGTCTCTGAGAGGAGAAACGATATATCGGTCGAAGAGCTGCACGGTCTTTTCAATCCTGTTCTTCTTGGATTCGGCACGCAGGATGAGAGGGGCAAAGAGGGGAATGACTGTAACGGAAACGATGTAGGATGCCACGAGAGCGATGGTCAGGGTCAGCGACATTGGACGCAAGACCGTCTGGACGTAGCCGCCGATGAAAATGATGGGGACGAGCACCATGATGGTCGCGTAGGTTCCGGAGAAAATGGCGAGCATGACCTCATCCGTGCCGCCGAATACGGCGGTCTTGAGGTCTTCTCCGGCATGATAGCGCCGCTCGATATTTTCAATCACCACAATGGCGTCATCGAGCAGAATCCCCACGGCAACGATTATCGCCGTAAAGGTGACCAGGTTGAACTCCGAGCCGATCACGAACATGACGGCGAAAGTCAGAAGGTAAGTAAAAGGGATGGAAACGGCAGCGATGATCATCCCCCGCAGGTCCGCGAGAAATAGGAAGATGACGATCACGGTCATGATGATGGCGTCCCCTAGTGCATCAATCATGTTGCCCACACCCTTCTCAATCAGGTCCTTCTGGGTATCCGATATCTCGAAGTTGATCATGGAATATTGCATCTTGAGAGAAGGAAGCGCCTTCTCTACAGAGCGGATGGTATCGATACTGTTTCCCTCATGCGATCTGAGGATGTTCAAGCCTATGGCCGGTTTTCCGTTCCCGTGATAGAGGGACTGCCTTTCCTGGTAGGCGGGTTTGATCTCGGCGATATCCTTTAGCCGGATATCTCCATTCCCGATATGTCCCACGATAATATTTTCTGCGCCTTCTATCCTGGTCAACTCGCCCTGAGTCTTTAGAATGTACTGGTCTCTGGTTCTGATGATCAACCCGTTGGGAATATTGATGTTCTGACCGGAGATTGCCGACAAGACCTGGGTGAGACTGATGCCGTTGATGTTGAGCGAATCGGGCTTTATGGAAATCAGAAGTTCCGGAATATACCCCCCGAAGACCTCCACGTTGGCTACATTCGGGATTCTCAGGAGGTCTTCTTTGATGTTGTTGTCTGCAAGCTGCCTGATCTTTGCAAGGTCGTAGGGAGCGTTTTCCTTCGGCGTCAGAGAGATGGTCATCGTTGGCTGCGTTGCCGTGCTGATCTTGAAGATCTGCGGAGGCCGTATGTCTGCCGGTAACTGCCCCTCGACTTTTCTTAAGGCGTTTGCCGCATCTGTTGCAGCAGCATCAAGACCTTTGTCATATTCAAACTCAGCAGTTGTGGCCGTTATTTCGTCCTTGACGGAAGAGGATACCTTCCTTACCAGGTCGATTGTGTTCAGCTCTTTCTCAATGAGCCGCGTTACCTTGTCTTCAACGTCTTTGGCGGATGCGCCGGGGTAAAAGGTCAGCACGGTGATTTGCGGATAGTCCGTGTCCGGGAAAAGATTGATCGGCATTTTCAGGAAGCCTAGAACACCGACGATGGCAGCAAGGAAAATGAGAGATATGATGAGATAGGGCCTTTTAAGATATTTTGCGGTGAAACTCATTTTCCGACTCCCGGAGGTTTTGCTGGAAGTATGGTCATGCCGTCCGAAAGCCTCAGGAGTTTCCCCTCGTCACCGGTAACGACGCTTTCCCCGCTCTTGATATCGCCTTTTACACAGGCGCTTTCGCTGTTCTTGCCGAGTACCTGGACCGGAATCACCTTAACCATTGCTGGTTTCCCCTCTTCGGTCTTTTCAGCCTTGAAAACGAAGACGCCTTTCGGCGTTTCGAGGAGCGAGTTAAGCGGTAGGACGATACCCTGATCCGTTTTTCCCGTTATGACATCGACGCCGACTGTGCCGCCTGACACAATGTTGAAGGGCCGTTTGGCAACATCAATCTCTATGGTCCCGAGGGTGCCTGCCGCCACGGCAGGATAAACTCTGCTAACTGTTGACTCGAATCGGCTGCTGACGTTGGAGAGCACTGTGCGGCGCCCTTTATTGATAAGGGGCATATCCACTTCCGGTACCTGGACGACAACTTTAAAATTTGACGTACCTTCGACCTTGAGAACTGGTTTGCCCGGAATAGCAAGGTCACCCGGCTCCTGGAGCCTTTTTGTCACAACCCCGTCTATGGGGGAATGAAGGCGTGAATAGGACGTCTCGACGGAAGCAGACTGGGCGATTTTTCTCAACGCTTTCACTTTCTCTTCAACGCTTTTTACCTGTGCATAGGCTGAATCCCTTTGTGCTTTTGATCGTTGGAGGGCTTCAAGGGAAATGGCGCCTTCCTTGTATAGCATCTGGTCCCGTTCATAGACAGCCTGCTGGGCATCATAGACGCTACTCGCTCCCACCAATTGTGATTCCGTGCCCGCTACATCAAGCATCTGGGCATGTTCCCTTTCTTTCAATGCCCTATCGTCGATGGTCACGAGGGACTGTCCCTTTTTGACGCGATCTCCTTCTCTTACAGCCACAGAAAGAATGTTCCCCGTGATTCTTGGCGATATGTCGGCAAAGTTCAACGGGACGATGGTTCCAAGATAGTGGGATGACATGAATATGCTTCCCTCCTTTGCCTCCGCAACCTCTACAGGCAGCGGATATGAAGCAATAGTCGGTGTAGTGGCTATGGATGCCTTCTTCTTGATAACGACCCATGTTCCCCCAGCGATGAAGAGGATGGCCACCACGATTACAATGATCTTTTTCTTCATTTCTTCACCTCAATCGTTCCGGTTGCTCTTTTGTATTCGGTTATGGCCGTATTGTAGTCGTAAAGCGCCTGGTAATAATTTGCTTGGGCGAGGCTCTGGGCCGATTCTGCCAGAAGAACGTCCGTAACTGTTCCAGCTCCCGCCCTATATTTGAGATCTTCGATTCTCATGGACTCTTCTGCCTGGTCCACTGCCTTTTCGGACACAGCGAGCTTCGACTGCGCTTCTGTAAGCAACGACAGGGCGTTATCAACCTCAAGGCGCGCCTTCAGTTTCGTCTGGCGCAATTCCTCTTCGGCCCTGCGCTGCAATGCCTTTTCGCGGCCAATATTCGACGAGATGATTCCGGCATCGAAGACATTAATGGAAG
>DATKLL010000014.1:0-13553 GCA_035542475.1 Syntrophales bacterium | reverse complement strand
CAAACCGCGGAATTCGTCCACATGGAAGAAGGTCTGTTCAACCTCGCCCTTTTCATTCAGATGGACCGTAACCCGCCCGTGACCCTCTATGCGTGTCACAGGCTCAACAGTTATCTTTCGAGCAGTCATAGCTATTCTCCTTAATAATTTTGTTTATGCCTTCCAGAGGCCGTGCAAATTGCAAAATTCGCGAATCACAATGCCTTTGGAGTCAGTTTTGAATCTTGCCTTAGGTGCTTCACCGGGATTCAGGTACTGACGGAAAATAATGTTCCCGTCTTTAACCGCTTCTATCCATTCAATGTAGTGATCCTTCTCCATCGGATGAGGTACGCTTCCGACTTTTATCTCAATTTCCTTGCCCATTTCCTGTACAACCGGTACGTGCTTTTCCGCAGATGCATCAACGACATTTTCCAAAAGGCGTCTCATCGGCTTGCCGCAGCAGGACATTTGCTGATTGCTCCCGTAAAGCATTTCAACCATATTTCCGCATGAATCACATTTGTAAACCTGAAATCTCTCCGCCATACATAACCTCCTCAATTTTAATCATGTGTGCTTTAATACCTTCATGGCTTTAGCATCAGTCTTTATATAATTCTAATTCAGAATAGTTCCGATTTAGCAGAAAAAAATTTTATTTTTTGTTTGTTTAAGATCCTTTCTTCGGCTGTTGTTTCTTCTGACGGCATTTCGTGCAATATCCGTAATACTCGAAACGCGTATCGGTGACCATGAAGTCAACATCTTTTATAATTTTATCCGGTCGGAAAAGCTTCGGAAAAATGTCGATAATGGTTTTGCACTTTTTGCAGATTAAGTGAATGTGGGCTTCCGTATTTCCCTCATAACGGTTGTCCATTTTTTCAAATTCAAGAATGTTGATGATGCCCTTTTTGGAAAGTTCATTGAGGGTATAATAGATTGTTGATAAACTTATTCCTGATCTCTTTTTTTTGGCTTCCTTGTAAATGGTACTTGCGCTCGGATGAAGAAGTACTTTATCCGCGAAGGCTTCAATAATGGCAGCCCTTTGAGGAGTGAGCTTCAATCCTTTCGCCTTTAATTTTTTGATAATTGCCTCTTTCATGCTAGTTAGGAACTATTCCTAATTGGGTTTTTATATAAATAATTCTTTCATGTCAATTCTTTTTTTAAATCGCTCTGAATAATATCTTAAAAACTTGACTAATTTTGCAGAGGAGAGAAATGGCTACAGAAGTCGGTCAATTATTGTGAATTTAAAAAAATCTGAATATTTGATTTATTAGTGTAAATGATGTCAGAATTGATAGGATTTCATTAAATTTGAGAATCGCATTTGAAAAGATTCGTAAATGATGAGTTTAAAAAGAACTAAGTTTTATTGTAGACTATGAACTGCAAGAACGTCTTGTCCAGATTGCTTAGGTATTTGTCTTTTCGATAGATAAAATAAAGCGTCCGTTCCAGGTCAACTCCTGAAATGCGTAATGTTTTGATCACACCAAGGTGCTCCTCGCGCGATACAGTAATTTTTGATACGATAGACATACCCAGACCTTCTTCTACCGCTTTTTTCACGGCCTCGGTATTGCCCATTTCCATTACGTTCTTCAATGTAACACCTTTCCGGCCGAGTATTTCCTCAATTACTGTCCGCGTTCCGGAACCCCGCCGGGACATGATAAAGGGGCAAGCCGACAATTCGTGCGGTTCGATTGCACCGTACCCTGCCCATTCATGACTGCTGGGAACAATCAAAACCAGTTCGTCCTTGTAAAAAGGCTCCATAATTAATCTGTCATCGTGCGCAGGGGCCCCAAGAAAACCGAAATCTATAGAATTGTTGAGTACCATCTCCACGACCTGCTGGTTCAGCACAATGTCGAGTCCTATATGAATGTGGGGATATGTTGACCTGAATTGCCCCAGAAGTTTCGGCAGAATATATATACCAATGGTGACGCTCGCGCCTATATTTAATACACCGCGGTTCAGTCCTTGCAACTCATCGATCTCTATCTTCAGTTGATCGATCATGTTGAATATGACCTCTGTTTTTCCGTATAGGATTTCTCCTGCCCGGGTCAGTACAACCTTTTTACCCAGCCTGTCAAAAAGGCGTGTTCCGTAATAATTTTCAAGTTCTTTGATGTGCTTGCTGACTCCCGGCTGTGTCAGGAATAAAGCTTCGGCGGCACGTGTAAAGCTCTGCGATTTTGCAGTTACATGAAAAACTCTCAACTGATTCAGATTTATATTAGTATCCATAATTATAATTCATGATAATCATAAAATCTATTCATTTTACTTATATAATAAATTGTCGATAATAACAACAAAAAAGAAGGAGGATTCCACTATGTCAAGGGAAGAATTGGAAAAGAAGGCTTTTGATTACTTCAATACCGGTTTTTGTTGTTCTGAGGCTCTTTCAAAAACTATCATCGATCATTTCGCAGAGAAACCGGAAGGTTATCCTGTGAACGTTGCCTCTGCATTTTGCGGCGGAGTGGGCAGGACCCATCAGGATATCTGCGGAGCCTTCACAGGGGCAGTAATTGCCATCGGTTATCTGCACGGCAGAACAGAAAAGGGGAAGGACTTGAGTACCGCCTGCACGATCATATCAGAATTTCGCAGGCAATTTATTGAGGCCTTCGGTTCGACCAACTGCGCGGCCATTTTGGAAAAGCTTGGAGAGCAGGAAAAATACATCAAGTGCAAGCAGTTGACCGGAAAAGCAACGGGGATGTTGTCAGACATTTTAGTTCAGACGAAAAGTAAACAAATTGCGCAGCAATCGATGGAATAGCTATGGATATGCATCTCCGGTTCGATCGCGACATAATTATCATGGGAATCGGCAAGAGCATCAGACGGCATCTGGAGTTGTACTCGCTTGCTGCTGTCGCAACCGGCCTGGCCGTCGGAAAGATATATCAAGGAGCATTCCTAAAATATTTTATTCCCTTTGCGCTATTCATGATGCTTTATCCGGCATTTCTCGATACCGATTTCGGCGTAATCATAAAAAATGCGTTTACGGACGGGAAGCTGTTGATCGTGGCACTGCTCGTCAATTTCACAATCTCGCCACTATTGATGTACGGGCTTGTCCAATTGTTTTCCGCCGCATTGATCCCTGATTTGGTGCTCGGTCTTTTGATTTTCAGTCTTATACCGGGCGGCGGTATGGGACCCGCGTACACAAGCATGATAAACGGAAATGTTGGTCTATCCATTGCCATTACAGCAGTAGGACTGGCCATGAGTATAATATTTATGCCGCTCTGGACGGTTCTCCTAATTGGAAAGGTTGTTCATGTGCCCGCTGCGATAATCGTGAAGTACCTTTTCATGATCATCATTATACCGGCAGCGTTGGCGGCAGTTTCACGCCGATGGATCATGCGAACCTGGGGGAATGCCGCATTTGAAAAAATAAAAGGGCAATTTCAGAATACAACGAGTGTCGGGCTGCTGCTCCTTATCTTTATTATTTTTGCTCTGAATGGCAGGTTTGTCATGGATAATTACTCTTTGATCGCGAATATCCTCTTTCCTGCGGCTTTCTTCTCTGTTTTGCTTCTTGCTGGAGCATTGCTCGCTGCCTCAATCTGTAGATCAGATTACGGCGATTCGGTTGCATTCACCATTAGTGTTACCTTAAAGAACACCGCTGTTTCCATGGCGTTGGCAACAACGATTTTTCAGGACATGACGGCATTGGCTATCGCAATAACGGGTCCCCTGGTGCAGCTTCCCGTTATGCTCAGCTACTTGAAGATCCGTGTCCACCGCGTATATAATATTTAAAAAGATATCAATCATCGGAGGCATTCAATGAATCATGTTGAGGTTCAATTCCTAGGCAGCGGTGATGCCTTCGGAAGTGGCGGCAGGCTGCAAAGCTGCGTTCTGGTCAAATATAGCTGCGGTCAATTCCTGATCGACTGCGGCGCATAATCTCTGATCGGGATGAATCGATATGGTATCAATCTGAATGATGTGAGTATGATTGTTATTTCCCACTTGCACGGAGACCATTGCGGAGGAATTCCTTTTCTATTGATTGGATCGCAGCTCATTTACAAACGTACTGAACCTCTTATGATTATGGGCCCCCCGGGAATGAAGAAATGGCTTTTTCAGGCGATGGAAGTATTATTTCCCGGCTCTTCCCGGGTTCAAAGGAAATTCTCATTGGAAATAATCGAATTCAAGGATCGCTACACGGAGGTTGCAGGAGGCGTTGCGACCACTCCATATCCAAACCTTCATCAAGGCGATTCGTCCTTCTCCCTCCGGATAGAGTGCGATGGCAAGGTCATTGCCTACTCCAGTGATACGGAGTGGACGCAAGCACTTTGTGAAGCGGCCAGGAATGCAGATCTATTTATTGCTGAAGCCTATTTCTATCAGAAGAAAATCAAAGGGCATATGGATTACATGACGCTGTTAAACAATTTCTCAAAAACCCAGGCCCGACGCCTGATACTAATACACATGCATGCAGATATGTTGGCTAAGCTGGATCAAATTGCATGTGAATTTGCAGAAGACGGGAAAATAGTGGATATTTAAAAGAAATTCCTGTGTAGGTGTTATTTCGCTTCCTAATTTTTTTTCCACATGATACTGCTTTTCCCAGATCAGCCAATCCAGACTATATTACAGCCATAAAAATAAATAATATCGGATGCATATACGATTTTAAAAAAAATAAAACATTTGATTGACTACCATTATAATATTGAGCTAATGTAGTTTATCCAAGAAGATCAAATAACACCTCATCATAAGAAATGAATCGTTATATTGTACAATAATATTAGGCTATTAAGCACTATTTGAGACGGTGAAAGATGAAAATCAGGCCTCATGAACAGGGTGCTCTTACTTCACTTTGCGGCATATACAGCATTGTTAATGCCATGAGGATAGTTAAGGGACTCAGTAATGAAGAATCAAAAGAATTGTTTGAGCAGATTATAAATTATCTTGAAGAGAATAAGAACCTTGCCGTTTCTTTAACGTCCGGCATCAGCATTAAAGTGATGGGAAGCATTTTCAAGGATGTCATCGGGGATAGAATAGACAGATCAATCCCTTTTCATAAGCAACCGGAGACAAGGGTAGGCGAATTCTGGGTAGAGATGAAGAGGTTTCTTGATGAAGGACGTGTGCATGGGGTAAAGAGAGCTATTCTACTCAGTCTTAATGGCGAACATGACCACTGGACTATTGGTCACAAGGTGACAAGGAAGCGAATTTATCTCTTCGATTCAATAGGCTTGAAGTATCTTGATCGCCGCAACTGCACGACGCACAAAACATCTTCAGGCAGACGCCATCTGATACAGCCCACACAAAGCTACTTTTTAGCTTGATAAATTAATCAATCAACCAAGAAATCTATTTGAGATATAAATCTTTTTGCAAGGTCATTGATGCATGCGCTTTTATTAAGTATCACGAAGTATTCCTATCCCGGAATATTTATTGCTCTGGGACTTGGAATCCTGGGTCTGCCCGTACCCGATGAAACACTCCTGGCATTCGTAGGCTTTTTAATTTTCCAGGGTAAGCTTGTTTATTTTTATGCTATTGCCGTTGCTTTCGTGGGAACTTCATGCGGCATTACAATCGGGTATCTTATCGGCAGGATATTGGGAATACGGTTCATAAGAAGATACGCAGCCAGGATTCATTTGAATCCCGATCATATTCATAGTGCTGAAAAATTTTATAACCGGTATGGAAAGTTTGCGCTGTTAATCGGTTATTTTGTTCCCGGCATCAGACACCTAACGGCGATTTTTGCGGGTACATCTCTTATGCCATACCGGACATTCGCTTTTTTTACTTATGGAGGAGCTCTCATCTGGACGGTCACTTTTATAAGCCTCGGCTATGTCTTAGGTGAGCAGTGGAAACATGTTTCCGCGTATTCATATCACTACATAATACCCATGGTACTTGTTGTGTGCATTCTCTTCGCGGTTATTATGTATTTAAGAAGTTCGAACGGAAAATGAAATTCAAATTAATCAATTACCTTCCTCGCAATGATTAGATATTCAACGCACATTATTTCGATTTTATTGGGATTGTTCGCTTTATTCTACCCCGCGTCTACGGTTCAGGCTCGTGAGCAGTGGAAAATTCTGGCAAAAGGAATGGAATACTGCGTCTTTCATGTAAGCCCGCCCCCTGAAACAGGAAACGGGAAAATTCACATTGTACGTGTGGATACCGCTCAGGCAAAATTGAGGCTGCTTCTTGCTTCTGAACATAATAAGAAAGCACGTACAACTGCAAAGTGGTGCAAGGATTTTAACCTGGTCATAGCGATTAACGCAGGGATGTTCCAGCAGGATTATCTGACAAACGTAGGCTATCTCAGAAATGGGTTTTACATACAGAACAAAAGATGGAGCAGCAAGTATAAATCTGTTCTCGCCTTTGACCCGAAAAAGAACGGACTGCCGACAGTGATTATGGTTGACCTGGAAGAACCTGATGCGATGAAAAAGTTAGGAGACTATAATGCGGTGGTCCAGAATCTCCGGTTAATGAAAGGAAATGGCATCAACGTTTGGGAAAAGTCGGAAAAAAGGTGGAGTGAAGCCGCAGTCGGCACGGACGACCAGGGTCGCGTTCTTTTTCTGTTTTGCGCGTTACCGTATCCTATGTGGGAGTTCAATGAGGCAGTCAAATCATTTGGTCTCGGAGTAACACGCATGATGCATATGGAGGGTGGACCTACAGCAAGTCTTTCAATCAGGAGCAGGGAAGTTAATGTTGATCTTGCCGGGAGCTTTGAAACTGCAGTAGGACCGGATGAAACAAGCAGCGAACTATCGCCAATTCCAAATGTAATTGGAGTTCAAATGAAATGATTAAACTGATTAGTAAATTTTCTTATGGAATTGGAATGCCCCGCAAGGGCAAAGCGGGGCATTCAGTGAGGGTTTAGTAAAAGTTATCTGGTTTTTATGGCCTTCAAAAAATCAAGGAGAGCGTTGTTGAATTTTTCCGGTTCTTCATAGAAAGGTATATGACCGCTATCTGATAACATCCATTAGGATCATGAAAACTTCATTTTCCCCCGTCTTCTTGTTTAAGCTTCTTTAGTGTGGCGATAATTTCTTCGTAGTTGGGAGAGCCGTCTTTCGCATAACGGATGATACCCATCTTGTCGATGACGACTGTCCGCCGGTTAAAGACAAAGTTTTCACTACCGGTCACGCCGTAGTAATCGCCCAGATATCCGGATATATTCGAGAGTAAGGGAAAGGTCAGTTTTAATTTCTTAACCCAGTATTTGAGGGTTACCACATCATCACGGCTTACGCCCACGACCTGGGCGTTTAGAGAGGCATAGAGGGGAAGATTCCTCTGGTGCCCCTGCATCTCACCCGTTCAAACCGGTGTGAATGCCGCCGGGAAAAATGTCATGATAAGGAATGACTTTCCGTAATATTCATCACCGTAATTAATCAGCTTGTCCTGAGTGGAGGCGAGGTTGAAATTCCATGTTTCTTTCCCTATTAGGGTCGTGGCATCTTTACCTGCAGCCATTGCATGGGATGATATTAAAAAAATAAAAAGGCTGAGAAACAACCAAATCCATATGGACTGTCGTATTTCCATAATATCCTCCTTCATTATAAATTATAAACCACTTGTAAGATAGTCCTGAATCTGTATCAATAACCCTACGTCGTTTCAGGCTTACTGTATGATTTTCGGTTTTCCTTCGATTGGGAAGTCGTGCTTGGTCAGACCTTCTACGATTTTATCAATACTGGTCTTTGTATCGTCAAATTTTACCGTTACTTCGTGGGTGAATTGGTTCGCATCATATTGCAGAACACCCGGGATTTCCTTCAGGGCAGCACGTACCCTTTCAGCAGTGTCCGGTCACTCACATCCGGGGACTATCATTTTGACAATTCGTTCGGCTGCAAATATGGGTTGCGACGCAGCAAGCAGGAACGTCACACTCAATAGACAGACAATAAGAAAGCATTTCCTCCTCTTCATGTGAATTCACCTCAATATTTTTGGTTAGCTGATACAAATTCCAATATCTAAACGATGCGGCCTTCCTGTACTTTTACATTTTTAATTTCTCAAACAAACTTGTTAAAATCGGCTAGAAGGTTAAAGGGATAAGATATAAATTAACATGTATAATTCTACTTATAAAAAAATGAATAGTAAATCTTTTTTTGTTAACCTATCTCATAATTCCCTACTTTTTTTGTCATTCCTTGACTCTCGACAGGTCTGAAAGCTCACATTGTCGATGGAAGTATGTGCAATTAAAAAAGCCAGGGCACTGAGCCCCAGCTTTTTAACGCGAAATTTGTAATGGCTATTTAATCTTTTTTTTAACCTATTCCGATTGTTTTAAGAGCTTACTTGGCCTCAAGCCATGTGTTTGCAGAATAGGTGAAGCCAGGCACTCCAAAATATTTTGCGAGACGCGTAGCGATAAATGGTTGCCTCTGTTTCCTCATTTTGTGGTCAAGAATGTTTTGCTTTATATAACTGTCTTCCCGGGCGGAACTGGTGCATAGAAATGTCTTTTTTCACATCCGGCTTCACGTCAAATTGTGACTTAAATGTGGAGTTGTACATAACCTTATCGCAGCATATCCCTACAAATCCAGTGCCGAAACTCATGATCTCGACTTCTTTTTTACAGATATGGCAAACTATGGGCATGACTTGCTCCTTTCAGTCCAACCGTTGTTAGGAACCTAATCAGTTAGGTTTTTAGTTTTAATTCATTATGATGCATTAATATTACTGAGAACATTTAATCAGTCAATCCTGGTTGATATAGTAAAAAATACTAGGTAAAAACAAGTAGTGATGATAATAATAATATCACCTGCACATCGCCCAGATTTTACAGGCAATATTGCATTGACAGATTAGACAGTTATCTTTATACTCCCTTTCAGAAAAAGAGGTTCATATCCGATTAATTTGATATGAGGTAAATAAAAATAATCTGAATAAACTATCATTGTAAGGAGGGTCGGTTATGGCTGGTGAAGGTATAAAAGCGGGCACCAAAATTCGCTGCAGGGTTAATCGGACGTTAGACGAAGGGGACTTTTCTCTCTTGCACAGTTTCACTTGGTTCACTCTACCGGTTCACTGTGACGCTGAGTATGGCAAGCGCTCCTGGTTTGGTGAACGCTCCCTCGCCGCTCCCATTATATTTGTGGTCGCCGACGGTCTCGTCCATTGCGGTGACAATCTGTCTGCATTCTTGGAACAATATGGTTTCTTTATTTACGCTTACGTCGGTGTGGAGAATGTAAGAGTCACTAAACCGGTCCTTTTCGGCGATACACTGAGAGCAGAAGCTGAGGTCGCCGATTTTCGCACCACAAAAAATCCTGATCGATGTGTATTCTCGTATACGAACAAAACGTACAACCAGCGTAATGAGCTGGTAATCGAGTATACGACCAGTATAATCATTGCAAAGTTGAAATAATGATTGCACGGTCCGCGTCGTTTCCAGATCGCAGCTAAAATAGGGAACGTATAACTCGGAAATGAATTGCAGGACTATTTCTCAACGGTCCACCGATTTCTTTCCTAATTGCCATCCTTGAAAAATGGCGGCAAAGATTAACGTGTCTTTGCCGCCCCGCATTGGCTTGATGATTCCTCAACACATTCCAGTCATTATTTCATTGACATAAAGAAAGTTCTTATCTAAAAATTCTAAACTCTAATCTCCAAAAAGAAAGTTCCTATCCAAATCAGCATTCTTGGAGGTTTCAAAAATGAATAATGAACCAAAAGCTGTAAAGCGGCCGCCCGATAAGTTGGCCGCATTACGTCGGGAAATTGCAGAGCTGAGAAAATCAGAAGCCGGATATAAACAAACAGTGGAGGCTTTGCAAAAAAGCGAAGCGTATTTTAGGGCGATTACGCAATACTCTTCAGATATAATTATTGTTGTAAATAAAATGGGAAAGATAACTTACGTAAATCCTTCCATTGAGCGTTTTATGGGATATAAGCCGGAAGAATTAATCGGCAAAAGCGGATTTGATTTTATTATGCTCACAGATCTCCCGAGGGCCATATATGATTTCGGCAAGGCAATACTGACAAAAGATATTATCATCCCGAATGCATTTCGCGTCAGACATAAAGACGGGTCGGAGCACGTTTTAGAGGGTGTGGGTAATAACTTGTTGGATGATCCGGCAGTTGCGGGCTTTGTCATGAATGTCCGCGATATCACAAAGCGAAAGCACGCAGAGGAAGAATTGAGGAAGCACAGAGAACATCTCGAGGAGTTGGTGGAGGAGCGCACAACTGAACTGAAAGCGGCAAACGAACAACTTCAACGGGAGATCACTGAACGCAAGCAGATTTCGATGGAGCTTCAGAAATCGGAGCAGCAGTACCGGATGACAATCGATTCCATGGGGGATATCATCCATGTTGTCGACAGAGATATGCGGATAATCCTTGCTAATGAGGCAATCAAAGAGTGGGCCAGGGTTATGCCTGTCAAGGCAGATATCTTAGGCTTGAAGGTGTTTGAAGCCTTTCCTTTCCTGCCGGTAAAAGTTCAAGAGGAGTATGAGCAGGTATTCCGAACAGGGAAACCGATGATATCTGAGGAATGTACTGTTCTAGAAGGAAAGGAGGTTTACACGGAAACGAGAAAAATTCCCGTAATGAAGGGGGCGTCAGTCGCTCAGGTCATTACAATCATCAGGGATATTACCGACCGCAAGAAGGTAGAGTGCGAGCGCGAGAGATTGGAGGAGCGTTTGCACCGTGCAGAGAAGATGGAAGCTTTGGGAACGCTTGCGGGGGGTGTCGCGCATGACCTGAATAATGTTCTCGGGGTACTTGTCGGATATTCAGAGCTGCTACTGGAAAAAGTGCCGGAGGGAAGTCCTTTGAGGAATTATGTCGCCAGTATCTTTCAGTCCAGCCAGAAGGGAACGACTATCATTCAAGACCTGCTGACGCTGGCGAGGAGGGGTGTGGCCGTTTCTGAAGTAATTAATCTCAATGCAATTGTCACCGGCTATTTCAAAACACCGGAATTTGAGAGGTTGAAGGCATATCACCCATATGTGACTTTTAAGACTGATCTAGGTGATGACCTGTTGAATGTTAAGGGTTCACCGGTGCATCTGGGGAAAACAATCATGAATCTGTTGTCCAATGCGTCAGAGGCCATATCCGACCGGGGAGAGGTAATGATCCGAACAGAAAACCGTTATATCGATAAGCCCATTCGGGGCTATCATCATGTGCGGGAAGGGGATTACGTGGTTCTGACAGTAACCGACAATGGAAAGGGTATATCATCTGACGACATTAAGAAGATCTTCGAGCCGTTTTATACGAAGAAAGTCATGGGCAGAAGCGGGACAGGACTGGGATTAGCTGTTGTTTGGGGTACAGTGAAGGATCATGACGGGTACATTAATGTAGAAAGTGAGGATGGAAAGGGCAGCAAGTTCACAATCTACCTGCCGGCTACAAGAGAGAAACTGACCGGAGATCAGCAGAAGATACCTCACGAGCAATATATGGGCAAAGGGGAATCGATTCTGGTAGTCGATGACGTTAAGGAACAGCGAGATGTTGCAACCAGTATGCTCACTAGGCTTGGTTACAAGGTTCACTCCGTTGCGAGCGGAGAGGAGGCGATTACATACCTCAGGACCAAAAAGGTCGACCTCATAGTCCTCGATATGATTATGGACCCGGGGATCGATGGTCTGGAGACTTACCGGAGGATTCTTGAGATCAATCCTAAGCAGAAGGCTGTTATTGTCAGTGGTTTTTCGGAGACGGATCGGGTGAAGAGAGCCCAGGAGTTGGGTGCAGGCACCTATGTCAGAAAACCCTATATACTGGAGAAGATTGGTATGGCCATTAGGAGAGAACTTGATGAGCCATAAGTTGATAAGATAAGAACTCTCTGCTATTTAACTTTCATGCAATTGCCATTTCGTGTAAACGACCTCCTCCTCATCTTTGTGGTACTTTCATCCATGACAGCCGGGATCATTTATCCTGACTTCGGTTTTCATTTCCAGACACTTCCCATCTACTGCCTCATGGCACTTTTTTTTCTCAGTTACCTCTCCATTGAACTGGCCGCCGTCCGGAAAGCATTTAAAGGCCATAGCGGGCAAATCCTGACGTTTATAATTCTGAAGAGTGTCATTCTGCCGGTCATTCTTTTTTTCATTTTTAGTTTCTTTGCCCCAAATTATGCCCTATCAGCCTTACTTTTGACGGGTGTCTCCACGGGGGTTGTGGCCCCGTTCATATCCAATCTCGTAAGGGGCAACAGTTCACTTGTCCTGGTTGTTGTTGTCATCACATCGGCTCTGGCGCCGATCACTTTGCCGGTCCTCATACAAATTGTTGCTGCGAAGCAGGTGGAAATTTCTCTTATGGAAATGATCCGCATGCTGGCGCTGGTGATTTTTGTCCCTATTTTAGCTGTTGAGGTTCTGAGACGCCTTACACCCGCCCTTTTAAAGCATTTAATGAAAAAGCAGTTTCCCACTTCTCTTGTGCTTTTTGCGGTTATCAATCTTGGGGTTTTCTGCCGCTATTCGCCTTTTTTCAAAAAGGAACCCGCTATTATTATCATGGCGTCTATCGTGGCAGTCGTGTTGTCCGCGATATATTGTTCGCTCGGAATTTTCTTTTTCTGGAGAAGTTCTTTAGAAAATCAATTGGCCGGTGCGGTCATGTTGGGAAACATGAATAATGTTTTGGTGATTGTTTTTTCATCTGAGTTTTTCGGACCTGTCGAGCCGTTAGTAGCCGCCATGTATATGATCCCTTTCTTCGGCCTCGTTATCCCCCTCAGATACTATTACAACAGAGAAGTCAAAGCGGGCATAATTTGACCATGAAAGATCGGTAAGAGTCGGTCCTGATATTGAGGGTGAAGATATCTTATATTGCATATGATGAATATTTCTGTGTACTTATTAATACTGTAAAATCTGTTTACTCGTATAAATCTTTTACTCTTGAAGCACATCTTCAAATAGGCAAAACTATAGAAGAATTTACGCACCCTTACTTATCATTAATACCGCCGGCTTGCCGGTAGCTTTGAGAAAAATATTGTTGATGTCGGCTCGCTTAAGGTGTGGAGACTAAGTCCCCATTCCCCACAACTAACAACAGCATTGTTTTTAAGGGTAAATGGAAGAAAAAGAAAATTTACAGAATTTTCAGATTGATGTCAGAACATTTAGGAAAAAATCTGATGAAGACTTCCTCCCCCCGTGGCTTTTCCAGCATGATGCCCTGTTTGATGCGCTTGAATCTGCCAAGAGCATCGAAAAAGAAAAACTGATCAATATACTAAATCATATCAATTTTGCAGGCGGTTATGTCCGCGTACTGCTGCGCAGTGCGAAGTATGAGGAAGGGATTCTCGTAAATGCCATTCCCGAGGGTTGTCTGGAGGATAAATTAACCTGCTTGTGGGATAAAGGTTACGCCGGTTTCGGTCTTGAAAATTT
>DATKLL010000013.1:0-36255 GCA_035542475.1 Syntrophales bacterium | reverse complement strand
GGGGTTTGGCACCTCGATGTCGGCTCATCGCATCCTGGGGCTGGATAAGGTCCCAAGGGTTTGGCTGTTCGCCAATTAAAGCGGTACGTGAGCTGGGTTCAGAACGTCGTGAGACAGTTCGGTCCCTATCTGTTGTGGGCGCAGGATATTTGAGGGGAGCTGTCCCTAGTACGAGAGGACCGGGATGGACGAACCGCTGGTGTTCCAGTTGTCGTGCCAACGGCAGCGCTGGGTAGCTAAGTTCGGAATGGATAACCGCTGAAAGCATCTAAGCGGGAAGCCAACCTCAAGATAAGATATCCCTCCTGATGGAGACATCAGGACTAAAGGCCCCTCGTAGACTACGAGGTTGATAGGTCAGGTGTGTAAGCACAGTAATGTGTTGAGCTTACTGATACTAATAGGCCGTGCGGCTTGACCATAATTATTATGGTTTCATAAATAATATCTCAACAGGAATTCATGATATGCAATTGTTGTAATACATAAGTATTATTTCGGTGGCTATAGCGAAGAGGACACACCCGTTCCCATTTCGAACACGGAAGTTAAGCTCTTTTGCGCCGATGGTACTGCATGGGTGACTGTGTGGGAGAGTAGGGAGCTGCCGGGATATAATACATGAACCCCTTCAGAGATGAAGGGGTTTTTTATTTTACAATACGTCTTTCCTTATGCTATGTAAGTTGCGCTAGTTAAGAAAAACGGTGATGGAGATAAGATATCATGTCCGGTCATTCCAAATGGAACACAATAAAAAGAAAAAAAGGCGCTGCAGACGCCAAAAGAGGGAAGGTATTTACCAAACTGATTAAAGAAATAACTTTATCAGCTAGGCTGGGAGGCCCTGATCCGGAAGGGAATGCGCGACTAAGACAGGCAATTCTGGCGGCGAAAGAAGAAAATATGCCTAAAGACAATATAGACAGGGCAATTAAAAAGGGAATAGGGGGAGCTGAAGGTTCCGCCAACTTTGAAGAAGTTGTATATGAGGGATACGGACCTGGCGGTGTCGCCGTTCTTGTAGAAGTAATGACGGACAACAAAAATAGAACGGTTGCGGAGATACGGCATATTTTTTCCAAGCATGGCGGGAATCTTGGTGAAAATGGTTGTGTATCATGGATCTTTGAGAAAAAGGGAAGCATATTATTTGACAAGAAGGCAGTGAATGAAGATATCCTGATGGAGGAAGCCTTAGAGGCCGGTGCCGAAGATGTGAGAGATGAAGAAAATGAATATGAAATAATCACAAGTCCTGCGCTATTTGAAAGTGTGAAAAAAGCCATCGATCAGATGGGCCTTAAATATATTAAGGCACAGATTACAATGATGCCCCAAAACACAGTTAAAATCGATACGGATAAAGCAGTTCAGATGCTGAAGCTCATGGAGAAGATGGAAGATAATGACGATGTGCAGCATGTATACGCAAACTTTGACATACCGGACGATGTAATGGAAAAATTTAACTAGGAAATAAACGTGGTAAGGCTTTGAAAGTTTTAGGGATCGATCCTGGTAATCATATAACAGGTTACGGTGTTGTTGAAAAACGAAAAAGCGTAATTGTTCATGTTGCGCATGGTGAGATTAAAGTGGCGAAAGGTACATATCCATCATCGCGCCTAGTGAAAATATACGATGACTTATTGGAGGTTATTGACAGAGCGACGCCCGATGTAATGGCTGTAGAAGATGTCTTCTATGGCAAAAACGTCAAGAGTCTTATCAGGCAAGGCGAGGTGAGGGGAATAGCCATACTTGCCGGTTCTCACCGGCGCATACCGATATATGAATACACACCCCTCGAAGTTAAGAAAGCAGTTGTGGGATATGGTAGGGCAGAGAAGAACCAGATTCAGAATATGGTTAAAGCGATATTGAATTTATCGGAATTACCCCCTGCCGATGCTGCAGATGCGTTAGCTATTGCTATCTGTCATGCTAATTTTTTAAAAGCATCATCAATTTAAAATGATTGCCCTCATAAACGGATCACTAATTTACAAATCCATAAGCCACGTTATTGTGGAAGCAAACGGTGTAGGATACCAGATATTTATTCCCCTGACGACCTTTTACGAACTGCCGGATATAAACCAGAAGGTGATTCTTCATATACACACGCATGTAAGACAGGATGATATCAGTCTTTTTGGGTTTGGCACCGGGGAAGAAAAAGGTGTGTTCGAGTTGATGATCTCAGTTTCAGGAATTGGCCCCAAATTGGCGCTGAATATCCTGTCGGGCATATCGGCTGAGGAATTAGTCAGGGCAGTGTCTCTCGGAAATTTGGAGCGGTTGGTGGCTATACCCGGGGTCGGCAAAAAGACAGCGGAAAGAATGATCCTTGAACTTAAAGACAAGGTGGTCAAACTAAGCACGTACGAGGCGGTCTACAGGGATAACGGCGATATCAGAGTGTATGATTCTATCATAGATGATGTCCTATCGGCCCTTGTTAATCTGGGGTACAAAAGTCATAGAGCCAGGGAAGTGATGGATAAAATCATCAAAGAGTCCCCTGAATCGCTGACTCTGGATATCCTGTTAAAAAAGGCCCTGAAAATCCTGGCTGGTTAAAGGGTAAACAGGTTATTTAAACAAATTAAACACTTGTAGATTAAGATATGGAAGCAAAAAACCCCCTCATTAGTCCCGTAATTCAAGATGGTGAAAAGGGCTTTGAAAATTCTTTGCGTCCGAAAAGGCTTGCCGAATATATCGGGCAGGAGAAGATTAAGAATAATCTTTCCATATTCATTGAGGCCGCAAAGCAGAGGAATGATGCCCTCGATCATGTCCTCATTTACGGCCCTCCGGGTCTCGGGAAAACGACTCTTGCCTATATTATGTCCAGAGAGATGAGTGTTGATATCAAAGTGACGTCGGGGCCGGTGATTGAAAGGCCGGGAGACTTGGCGGCTATCCTGACAAATCTGCATGAGCATGATATTCTCTTTATTGACGAGATTCACAGGCTTTCTCACGTCGTTGAAGAAATATTATACCCCGCTATGGAAGACTACCATATCGATATTCTTATTGGTCAGGGGCCGTCGGCGCGTTCAATGAAACTTGAAATACCCAGGTTTACTTTGATCGGTGCCACAACAAGGGCCGGTTTGCTTACATCGCCTTTGCGAGATCGGTTTGGCATGAGTTTCAGGCTTGATTTTTATACCCCTGGAGAACTTGCTGTTATTATAAAGAGGTCAGCCAAGATACTATCCATCGATATCGACAGTGAAGGCGCTGAAGTAATGGCAAAGCGCTCTCGGGGAACACCGCGCATAGCTAATCGCCTGCTCAGGCGGGTGCGGGATTTTGCCCAGGTTAAGGGAGAAGGGTTTATCGATAAAAAGGTGGCGACTGATGCCCTGGAAATGTTTGAGGTGGATCATAAAGGCTTCGATTATATGGACAGAAAGATATTGCTGACGCTGATTGATAAATTTAACGGCGGTCCAGTGGGGATTGATAGTATTTCATCTGCTATTGGCGAGGAAAGAACCACAATTGAGGATATCTATGAACCTTTCTTGATTCAGGAAGGTTATCTGCAAAGGACAGCAAGGGGAAGAGTTGCCACGAAGATAGCCTACGAGCATTTCGGCAAGAAGTGGCTGGAAGATGGACAGAAGGGACTCTTCTGAAGAAATTCGAAGTACGAAATCCTAAATCCTAAAAAATATCAGAATCCTAAAAGTCCAAAAAGTTTAGAATTTCGATATTAGGATTTCGAATTTGAATGTTATGAAGCTTTTAATGCATATCTGTTGTGCTCCATGCACAATATATCCGTTAGAGATATTGAGGTCTGACAGGCATGATTTATCAGGACTGTTTTATAATCCCAATATCCATCCTTATCGAGAGTACAAAAAACGTCTTGATACCCTGAAGACATACGCCGCTCAGGTTGGATTGAATGTTACGTATACTGAAGAGTATGATATGGAGAATTTTTTGAGAAATGTTGCGTTTAGGGAAAAAGACAGATGCCGCTATTGTTATTATGGACGTTTACAGCTAACTGCGCATAGAGCTAAGGAGAAGGGATTCAAAGGGTTTACAACAACTCTCCTTTACAGCAAGTTTCAAGATCATGCTATGATTAAAAATATTGGAGAAAGCTTAGCGATAGAACACAAGATCAAATTCCATTATCGGGACTTTCGTTTAGGCTGGGAAAATGGTGTAAAAGTTTCCAAAGAAATGGGTCTTTATCGGCAGCCTTATTGTGGCTGCGTTTATAGTGAAAAGGAAAGATTTTATCCTGTAGAAAAAACTCGTACCTACACAGGCACTACAGGCTCTATGTGAGCCGGTCATGAAGAAAGCTGGGTTGACGCCGTAAAGTGGCGTTGATAGTTAATACTGTGGCTTTTCTAACACACAGCCATGAAAATGTGTTTTTGTTTTCGATAGGGGGTATGATAGTAAATAGTTAGTATAATTAATCTGTTGTATACATCATGAAATATAATGACGCTGCCAATTATATATGGTATGTAAATTGCTGATATAGAGCTATTAAATCAATTTGTGTGAGCAGAAACGTGTACCTGCAGAGGACAATCAAACAAGAGATAAACTGTCGAAATATCGGTCTACACTCGGGTAGAAAAGTCAGCATGACAATAAAACCCTCCGGAGTTGACGAGGGTATTAGCTTTATTCGCAGGGATCTGCCGGGTGGGGTCCGGATAAAGGCTGACTATAAAAATGTACGTGATACGATATTGGCTACGACTATCGGTCTCAATGGGGCGACCGTTTCAACAGTTGAACATTTGCTTTCTGCATTTTGTGGAATGGGAGTTGATAACGCCGTTGTGGAGGTTGACGCCCCCGAGATTCCCATTATGGATGGAAGTGCACTTCCCTTTGTTAATCTTCTGAAGGATGTCGGTACAGAAATACAAGATAAATGTAAAAATCTTCTAGTAATAACAAAACCCATATCCGTCACGGATGGTGACGGTAAAGCGATGTTTCTACCGTCGCCGGAGTTTAAAATTACTTATGATATAGATTTTCAACACCCCCTTATTGGTCGTCAATCTTTCCATATGACTTTTTCCGATATTTCTTATGAAAAGGATATCTGCTCAGCTCGCACTTTTGGTTTTTTAAAAGACGTAGAATATCTTCAGGCAAAAGGTTTGGCGTTGGGGGGGTCTCTCAGAAATGCTGTGGTATTGGATGACAAAAGAGTAATTAATAAAGAAGGTTTAAGGTGTCATGATGAATTTGTAAAACACAAAATTCTTGATGCCATTGGAGATCTTTCACTTTTAGGTACACCCATCATAGGTCACTTTATCGCTTATAAATCGGGACACAAATTAAATAATCTTCTCCTAAAGGAACTCATGGCCCACAAGGAATGCTGGAAGATGGTAAGTCATATTGATAAAGACGGCAGCGAAGATAAACTAAAGCCCCTGAACATCCCGTCTTTTCGTATCCTTGACACGGTTAAGGCCCAGATGCATATTGCATGAGTTACCTTTTCTTGTCTTTTATCCATTAATCCTCCCATAAATTACTCTTGCTTTTTAGAGCGCAGTTTCTTAGTATACCTCGTTAATAACAAAAACATTAAATAAATCTGCAGTTTTATGACTTGATGGAAAAGGAACATCAGGAGATGTGTTACCATTTCAAAATATATTCTGACTGATGAAAAAGATATTTATGGGGCGATATTTACGCAACTGCACAATAACTAAAGGTGGTGCAAGGTGTTTTCATGCGTAGGCCGGTCATTTTTTTAGCTATATTTTTTGTCTGTTATTTATTTCTTATTTTCCCCCTCAGTTCTTATAGTCGGGACGCAAAGATAGGGGATATTGTCGTCACTATTAACGATTATCGTGTAACGGTATATGCGAGGGTGACAAACTGTTTCACAAAAAAAATGGAGTCGGCCATTTTGGCCGGTGTTCCTACTACTTTTACTTTCTTAGTTGATCTGTATCAGGAAAAAGCAAACTGGTTTGATGAAAAAATATCCGGCGTGGTTGTTAAACAAACGATTAAGTATGATAATGTTAAAAAAGTTTTTTATATTTCATCAACGGGAGGCCAGAAAGAGTCAGAGTTTCAGGAATTTGATGCAGCCAAGAAGGCCATGTCGGAACTTAATGGAATTGCAGTGTCATCAGTGATGGACTTACAGAATGACAAATCATATTACATCCTGATAAAGGCGAAACTGGACGAGATACGGCTTCCACTGCATATGGAATATGTATTATTTTTTGTTTCACTCTGGGATTTTGAAACAGATTGGCACAAACAGAAGATTGTTTTTTAAGCGAAACAGCAAAGTAAAACAGTCCCTCGCTTCACTGGACGCATGTAGTTATGCTTTATTACTTACGTTACTTTGCTGTCCTTTTTTGATAGTTTTTAGCTTTTTGCGAGGACCGCGGATGTGGTTAAAGATATAAAAAAAATTGATGATCGGGAATTAAGAAGGCGGAAGAGAGAACGCATTATCATGATAGTCACCGTCTTTGTGATCGTCATGGTAAGTTTACTTGGAGTTTATTTATCCCGCAGGGAAGCCATTCTACCCATCTCGAACAACGTACTTATCTTTGGTCTGATAATAAATATCAATATCATCCTGATCCTTATAATTCTGATCCTGCTGCTCGTTTTTTTAATAGTCAGGAATGTTGTTAAGCTGCTCTTTGAAAGAAGGCACGGGGTGCTTGGATACAGACTTCGGACAAAACTCGTAGCTGCATTTGTCTGTTTGTCTTTGATACCCACAGTGATTTTGTTTCTGGTAGCAATCAGCATTTTTTCCTACAGTATAGAAAACTGGTTTAATTTGGCGATTGGAGATGCATTAAACAAAACTGTTGAGATCGCCCATGTCTATTATCAGCAGACATCTGATTATGCGAAATATTATGCCAGACAGATCAGTGCCGATATCACCGGAAATCGTCTCTATGACCAGGAGAGAGCAGAATACTTAAAAACCCTGATCGAGCAGCGGCAGAAAAATTATAAACTGGGTTTGCTTGAGGTTTATTTTAATAATCAAAAAAGGGACCTTCTTATTAAAGATCCTGATAATCCAAATATTGAGCCTCAGCCACTAAGCCCTAAGATGCTCGAAGATGTTTTTACGGGCCAGGAAGTGTCAGTTGTACAATCATCAGAAGTCGGTGATTTGATACGTGGCATGGCACCTATCTATTCTTACATCAGCCCCGGGGAAGTCATCGGTGTCGTTGCAGTCGATTATTATATTCCACCGGAACTGGTAAGGAAAATGGGGATCATTTCGAAAACATCTGAGCAATATGGTCAGATTACACTATTAAAAAATCCAATTAAATTTACTTACATAATCATACTCTTTATTGTGACCTTCCTGATCATTTTTTCTGCAACTTGGTTCGGTTTATTTTTAGCCAAGGGGATAACAGTCCCCATACAGGATCTTGCTGAAGCAACGAACAAAATAGCCCGTGGAGAGTTGGACTATCAGATCAATATTGCAGCTGATGATGAGATAGGGATTCTCGTTGATTCTTTCAATAAAATGACAAAAGATCTGAAAAAAAGTAAAGAAGGCCTGGAGCAGGCAAACATTTATCTGGAGCAGCGAAGAAAATATATGGAAACAGTTCTGGGCAATGTATCTGCCGGCGTTATTTCTGTTGACAGTAATGATGTCATTACAACAATCAACAAAGCTGCGGAAACGATGTTGGATATACAGTCCGAAAAAGTTTTGAACAGACGGTTACAGGATGTTCTCATGCCGGAACATCTTGCGGTAATGGACGAATTGTATAAGGAGCTGAAGGAGGATGGAAAAGGTTTTATAGAAAGACAAATGGAGTTGATGCTTAAAGGCAAGGTATTGACTGTATTGATGACAATAACATTAATAAATGATGATGACGGAAATTATATGGGTACGGTTGTTGTCTTTGAAGATCTAAGTCAGATTCGCAAAGCGGAGAGAGCGGCCGCATGGCGGGAGGTGGCCAGGAGAATGGCACATGAGATAAAAAACCCTTTGACACCCGTTCAGCTCTCTGCCCAGCGGCTTCAGAAAAAATATGCTGAAAGACTGAGCGATGACGGCGCCATATTTAATGAATGCACCAAGACTATAATAGATCAGGTCGATTTGTTAAAGAACCTTGTCAATGCCTTTTCTCGTTATGCTCAGCTGCCTGTTACTAATCCTATCCTAAGCGATCTCAATGAGGTCATTGGTGATTCCGTAATACTCTTCCAGGATGCTCACAAAGATATACATTTTGATTATCAAAAAGAAAATGATATACCAAAATTGAATCTTGATTCCGAGCAGATCAAACGTGTAATGGTTAATCTGCTGGATAATGCCGTTGCGGCCATTAACAAACAAGGTGGACTCATTGTGATTAAAACTTACTATGATAAGACGCATAAAAAAGCCAAGGTCGAAGTTGCTGACAACGGTAGTGGGGTTCCATACAGTTATAAAGCGAAGATATTTGAGCCGTACTTTTCCACGAAGAAGTCCGGTACGGGGCTTGGTCTGGCAATCGTGAGTTCAATAATATCGGATCATCATGGCCATGTGAGCGTCAGAGACAATAGCCCGACCGGAACTATTGTCGCTTTTGAATTACCGGTTCCGGAAGGTACAGACTCTAATTAAATGCTGTTAACTTATTCAAAGTGAATAAAAAGGGTTTTATTAAACAATATGCAGAAAACAGTACTTATTGTAGATGATGAAAAGAGTATATGCCAGTCTTTAGGTTCAATTCTTGCCGATGAGGGATATGAAATTCTATCCGCGGGAAATGGAGAGGAAGCCTTGAAAATGATTGAGGAGGACCCTCCCGGTCTCATCATCCTTGATATATGGCTGCCTGGCATTGACGGCATAGAAACCCTGAAAGCAATCAAGTCACGATATCCCCAGATGCGGGTTATAATGATATCCGGTCATGGGACTATTGAAACGGCGGTCAAGGCAACAAAGCTAGGTGCTTTTGATTTTTTTGAAAAGCCGTTATCTATGGAGAAGGTAATTCTCGTTGTTAATCACGTTTTCGAGTTGATACAATTAGAAGAGGAAAATAAATTATTAAAACAAAAAATCAGCCAGGACTATGAGCTTACCGGTACCAGTGTGCCCATCCTCGAATTAAAAGAAATGATCAGCATTGTTGCTCCTACGAATGCATGGATTTTAATTATGGGAGAAAACGGGACTGGTAAAGAACTTGTTGCCAGATCGATACACAGGCTAAGTAAAAGGGCATTGAAGCCCTTTGTTGAAGTTAATTGCGCGGCTATACCCGAAGACTTGATTGAAAGCGAGCTCTTCGGACATGAAAAGGGTTCCTTTACAGGCGCGACCGAAAAAAAGAGGGGTAAGTTTGATCTGGCTCATGAAGGAACGCTTTTCCTCGATGAAGTTGCTGACATGAGCCTGAAGGCCCAGGCAAAGATTCTCAGGATTCTCCAGGAAAAGAAATTTGAAAGAGTGGGAGGAAACAATCTAATCCCCACAGATGTCAGGGTGCTTGCAGCTACCAACAAGGACCTTGAACAAGAGATGGAGGCAGGACGATTTAGACAGGACCTATACTACAGGCTCAATGTCATCCCTCTGCGAGTCCCGCCCTTGAGGGAAAGGAAAGAGGACATTCCCGTATTGGTAAATTGGTTTTTGAAAGAACTTACGATTAAAGAACGTGTGGAAGAGAAGACAATTACAGACGATGCCGTGGCAGCACTAATGGAACATGATTGGCCTGGAAATGTAAGAGAATTGAAGAATATTATTGAACGTCTCGTCATAATGATTCCCAGTGATGAGATATCCGCAAAAGATATTCCTTCGTTAGCGGAAAACCATCAGATGCCTGATTTAACAGTCCCAGGGTTTACCCCAGGTTCTTTCAGAACAGCAAAGACAGATTTTGAGAAGAAATACATCATGAAAAAACTGCAGGAGTTTGACGGTAATATCTCAAAAACGGCTGAGGCCATTGGTATAGAGCGCAGTAACCTTCATAGAAAAATAAAGAGGTTCGGCCTCGACGACCTATCAAAATAAATTCAACTAGTGCATTCTTACTTGTTTTTATTTTTCTTGCCGGCTGAGATCTGATGGGGAGAATTTGTTAGATGGCAGGAACATCACTCCCAGGATTATTATAATTCCCACGGCTATAAAGTGAAAAATAACTGAGAAGGTAAAAGCGTCAGCCTTGGGAACGCCGAATAGTGAAAGTCCAAGAATACAGGAATAATGCCAATTCCCGACATAACCCGGCGCTGCTGGAATAGTGATCCCTATCATGAGAATAATCATCAATACAAAGGCAGAAGCCGGAGGCAGGGCAAACCCGAAAGCTAAAAACATTAAATAGATCGCAGCAACTTCAATCAGCCATATCGAGACAGACAGGAGTACGACGCGGATTAATAAGTTAATATCAATTATTATTTTAAACCCATCAACAAACTTGTGGAACAAACGGTTTAGTTTTGATGTATATTTTTCAGGAAGTTTCCGAAAAAATGAATTTAAAGCCGAGAGGGATGCTTCTTTTTTCATTATCATGAAAATCATGACAGCGAATATGGTCAGAGTAATCAGGAGGAAGACAACGCCGGACTTGATCAGCCAAGTCGGAAACGGGATGAAGAATAACGCAAAGACAAAAATGAGTAATACCGTAAGGCAGTCAAAGACACGCTCCACCAAAATAGTGCCAACAGCAGCAGACATTCCGATTTGACTTTTATTCGCAATCAAGTAAGGACGTGCCAGTTCACCAATCCTCGCCGGAAATGCTACAATAGCTAAAAATCCTACACTTGTTACGGAAAAGAGAGAAAGCTGATCAACTTTTTCTATGGGGCTGAGTATGACTCCCCAGCGCCAGGATCTCAAGACCTGCATCAGAAAAAGTATTATCAGGACGGATATCACGTATCCGTATCGGACATTCTTAAACCCGTCAATGACATCTTGAAAATTAATCCCCCTGATAGATAGGTAAACAAGAACGGCACCGAAGATAATTCCCAACATCAGCTTTTTTTTCATCACACATTCCAGTCAATGGACAAAGACGATATGGGTTTCATTGTCTTCAATGTTTAAGATTATCGCTTATCCTGTCATTGAGGAGCTGGGATGAAAGCTTATTGCCCATATAGCCGACACGTGTGGCAACGGTGGTCACATTTCTGTCCTTATAAGAAACCGTAAACTGAACTTTATCATCATTAATGAGCGCAGTGATCGTTCCCGTACCGATCCCTTTGATCGGTTCGACATCCAGACCGTGCATATCCGCTATAGTCTTTTCACATGCAGACCACACCTTATCAAAAGGGTAATAGTAATCTGTCTTTCCCTCACCATTAATATAGAAATAAGTTCCCGAACCTGCCCCGACTGCGGCGACACCAAGCCCCAGGAGTGTGCAACCTGAAATTAAAAAAATCCCTATGACAAATAATAAGCAATATATCCTTTTAACCATAAACTCTCCTTTCCATACGATAATTTTTTGATTACAAATACATTTTCACTCGCTGTTCATGACAAAACATTCAAAAGTCAACTGGCGCCCATATATAAATTATGTTTTTCCAATTGTCCATTGTTATTATTAGAGATCTAGTGAGTATGGTTGTTTAGTATTTAGTATTGCAAGATTTGAAACAGGTTTCAGAATTACTGATCGGCAGACTGAACAGAGTTACAGCTATTCCCCGCTTAATTTGGCAAATTCTTTGAGCAGATCTTCCTGTTTTTTATTCAGGTCAGTAGGTATCATGACCACAGTTTCAACAACTTGATCCCCACGCCCGAATCCTCTTAAATGAGGAATACCTTTTCCCTTAAGGCGGAAAGTTGCGCCGTTTTGTGTTCCTTTCGGGATCTTGAGCTTTTCTGTACCGTTCAACGTCGGTACCTCGATAGTTGCTCCCAGTGTTGCCTGGACGAATGAAATCGGAATACGGCAGTAAATATTATTATCATGTCGTTCAAATATATCGTGCGGCTCTACATGAATAAAGACGTAGAGGTCACCATTTGGTCCGCCGTAATCTCCCTCTTCACCTTCCCCACGGAGCCTCAAACGTGAATCCGTTTCAACTCCGGCGGGGACCTTTAGATGGACAGTTTTTGTAACTCTTGCCCTGCCTGTCCCTCTGCAGTTTTTGCACGGTTTGGTAATAACTCTTCCCTGTCCCCTGCATTGGGGGCACGTAGAGCTGATGGTAAAGAAGCCGCTTGATTGCGTTACCTGACCCCTGCCCATACATTGGCGGCATGTTTCCGGTGTAGTACCGGGCGCTGCTCCCGATCCCTGGCATTCTTGGCAACTCTCTGCTTTTGCCACGTCAATATCGAGAGACGTGCCGAAGGCTGCATCCATGAATGATATGTTGAGATCATAACGAAGATCGGCCCCGGAACGCTGGACTGTCCTTGACCTTGATCTGCCTGTCCCGAAACCGAAGATATCTTCAAAGATGTCACTGAAGCTTGAGAAGATATCGTCAAATCCTGAAAAGCCTTTAAATCCTATCCCATTCAGCCCTTCATGGCCATAGCGGTCATATATTTCTCTCTTTTCTCTATCGCTTAAGACCTCGTAGGCCTCTGCCGCCTCTTTGAACTTTTCCTCTGCTTCTTTATCACCTGGGTTTCTGTCCGGATGATACTGCATCGCCATTTTTCTGTAATTTTTCTTTATATCCTCTTCTGTAGCGTTTCGATCTACTTCGAGGCATTCATAATAACAGCGCTTTGCCATACCAAAAAATTCTTTTTCTAAATGGGGTTAATCATAATTAAAAAATAATAACATTTTTTGACATGTCAATATATCAAATAATAAGTTTATTTGATAAGACGGTTAAGGACTTCCTCATATTTTGTCCTTGTTTTTTCAACAATTTCTTTGGGAAGCACCGGAGCTGGTGGTTTTTGATCCCAGTTGATAGATATTAGATAGTCCCTAAGGAACTGTTTGTCAAAACTCTTCTGGGGCCTGCCCGCTTCGTATATCTCTTTGGGCCAGAATCTGGATGAATCCGGTGTCAACAACTCATCAATCAGAATGAGCCTGTCTTCAATTAAGCCAAATTCCATCTTGGTATCGGCAATAATTATACCCGAATCCTCGGCAATATTCGATGCCCTGTTATAGATGGCGAGGCTTATATCTATAATTCTTCCCGTAAGCTCAGAACCGATGATGTCTTCCATTCCTCTTTTCGTGATTGCCATATCGTGCTCCCCTTTCGGAGCTTTGGTAGACGGTGTAAAAAGAGGCTCCATAAGACGTGATGATTCTTTTAGACCGCCAGGAAGCTTTATGCCTGAAATCGTTTTACTCTGGAGATAATCCTTCCATCCCGAACCGCTTAGGTATCCACGCACAACGCATTCCACGGGAAGAGGCCTTGCTTTTTTTACGAGCATACTCCTTCCCTGAAGTTCTTTCTCATAGGGACGGCACTCCAGAGGGAAGTCGCGGGGGTCAGTTGATACAAGATGGTTTTCAATAATATCTTTCATCCGTTCAAACCAGAAGACGGACAGCCTCGTGAGTATCTCACCCTTTCCCGGAATCGGATTCGGCATGACGACATCGAAGGCAGATATCCTGTCCGTGGTAACAATGAGGAGGTGATCATCCACATTATAAATATCACGGACCTTTCCCCTGCTTTGTAATTTCAGACCCTTAAAATTTGTGGAGATTAAGACCTCATGGTTCATTATTGTTTTCCGATCTTTATTTTATATAAGGATTGTACATCTTTTCGTGGCCTATTGTCGACGTCGGTGTCCTTCCATAGTTGTGTCCCGGCATTACTTCCGTATCGTCGGGTAGTGTGCAAAGCTTCTCTATTATGGAATGGTGCATCACCGGCCATGATCCGCCGGGAAAGTCGGTTCTTCCCACAGCCTCTACAAAGAGGGTATCCCCAGTGAATACGTAACCCTTTGTATACAGAGAAATACCGCCAGGTGAATGTCCGGGAGTATGGATGACCTTTAAGGAGATGCTTCCCACAGTTATATTATCGCCATCGTTTACGGTGATATCCGGAGGCGGGGATTGCTTGGCTCCAAACATGCGAAAGACGGCTGCCGGCGTGAACATAAGCAATGGTGCATCCTCTGTGTGGACGATAATCTGCGCTCCCGTTTTGGCTTTCATTTCCGTGTTGCCGGCTATGTGATCCACATGGCCGTGGGTATTAACAATATACTTTATATTTATGTTGTTCTTTTTTGCCGTCTTGATTATGCCATCAACGTTTGCTGCCGGATCAATGACTAGGCCCTCACCGCTTTCCGGATCACCCACTATATAGGCAAATACCGCCATATGGCCAACCTGCACCTGCTTTAGAAACATTGAAATTTCCTCCGACGCCCACCTAACATGTTTAAGTTTTTACAGTCAATGAAATTCAGTTTTGGCTGTTAAGCCTCCTACTCCCATCCCAGGGGATCATATCCCCGCTCTCTCAGGCATCGTTCCACAAACCTTTTGTGAATAGGACTGGGCCGGGATGCCTTGGAAACTCCTCTTACAAGACCGGCCGCGCCGCCCGCAGCTGCTCCGATCCCTAATCCACTTTTAAAGCTACCCGCAGCGGCACCTGCAGCCCCACCAACTACAGTACCTGCGGCTCCACCCGCAACTGTGTTCTTAGCCACTGTTTTTCCAGCATCAGATTTGACATAGGCGGCGGCTAGACGGTCGCATTCTTCAATGTCCCTCTGGGCTTGTTCCTCCCCGACCATCTTGAGATGCTCGTTGGGATAGAGGACTGGTCCATGCGATGCACATCCCGATGCCAACAGAATGATGATTAATATGATCACTTTTATCATCGTCCGCCTCCCTGGACTCTATAGCCGATTATTGCGGTTTTTTTCATTTCCATTTTTTAAGAGCACCGCTCCGAAGAACCCATCGGTCCCGTGCTTATGGGGATAAGTTCTGAAATATCCATCATCATCGACTAGAAATGAATTTATCGTACCCGGCGGTTGCACACAAATAAAATTCGCATGATGGGCAATGAAATCCTCAATTACTCCTTCGTTTTCCTCCGGTGTAATTGTGCAGGTACTATAAATGAGGTAACCGCCTTTTTTCAAGTATTGCGCCGCACTGGCTAATATTGTTTTTTGCAGAGTGGAAAATTTTCTCGGGTCTTCCTCTGTCGTGCGCCATTTTATTTCGGGATTTCTTCTTAGGGTGCCAAGACCCGTGCATGGTGCATCCACGAGAATTCTGTCAAAACTGCCATAGAAGGATTCTCCCGGCATTTCTCGAGCGTCTCCGATTTGGGTTGCGATGTTGGTAACACCGAGTGCCGCGGCATTATTCTTCAGAGCTGCAATTTTTTTCTCACCGATATCGAGTGCAGTAATTCGGCCGCTGTTATTCATGACAGCAGCAAGATGAGTAGACTTTCCGCCGGTACCGGCGCACACATCGAGGATATGTTCTCCCGGTTTCGGATCGACAAGGCGTGAAATCATCTGCGATGCCTCGTCCTGAACCTGAATTTGTCCCGCACCGTAAAATGCAGTTTCCCTGACGGGTATAGCCAAGTGGGATACTATCAGGCCGTCAGGAGAGAAAACGGACGTTCTCACATCAATGCCTTGTCGAGAGAATTCATCAATCAGTTTTTTTCTGGTTGTCTTCAGGGTGTTTACCCGCATAGTTAGCGGAGGAATTTCATTATTCGCTTTGCACAGCAGAGCGGTTTCTTCAACACCGAATGCCTGAATCCATTTCTTTACCATCCACAACGGATGCGAATGGAGAACGGCTATGTGATGTGCCGGCTCCTTCTCCATAACAGGATACGCAATCCCATCTTTTTTACGGATGGCATTTCTCAAGAGGGCGTTTACCAAGCCTGACCCTGCCGGATGCATCTTCTTAGTTATATCTACAGCTTCATCGACGACGGCAAAATCCGGTATCCTGTCGGTGAAAAATAACTGGTAGAGACCTGTCCTCAATATATTCTTTAAACTGGAATCCATGGAGAGAAAGTCACCTTTGTAAAAATGAGCGATTATCCAGTCCAGGCGACCTCTCATTCGCAGGGTGCCGTAGACTATATAGGTAATCATGCTCCTGTCATGGATATTCATTTGGCCTGCACGAGAAAGAGTGGCATCCAGCAAGGGTTCCGCGAATGCATCCTGTTCCTCCACGCGATTAAGGATTTCAATAGCGATATGCCGAGGCGTCTTCTTCATCGTATTCAATTCAATATATCACCAGGCGGTATCCGGAAACCTCTCAGAAAATCACGGACGGACATCCTCTTTTTGTTTTCCATTTGAATCTCCTGCAAATAAACATATCCGTTCTTTGCTGATACCGGAAGGCCTGTTTCCGTTTCGCCTCCGATTTTTCCCGGGGTTCCCGCATCGTGAGATACTTCTCCCCTGGCAGAGAATATCTTCAGTATCTTCCCCCTGTAAAAGGTGTACGCGCAGGGTACAGGAGAAAGTCCCCTGATGAGGTTGACGACTTGTGATACATCTCGATCCCAGTTAATAAGACCGTCTTCTTTCTTCAGCCGCGGTGCGTATGTGGCCAGAGAATCATCTTGCGATGTGCAAGGCACATCGCCGCTTACAATCATCTTGACCGTCTTGAGCAGAAGAGTGGCGCCCATATTTGCCAGACGGTCGTGAAGTTTGCCGAATGTTTCCTCCGGATCAATCATGGTTTCTTCCTGCGAGAGGATATCGCCTGTGTCCAGACCCTCGTCCATGAACATTATGGTCACGCCGGTTTTGGCCTCCCCGCGGATTATGGTCCAGTTCATGGGTGCGGCTCCCCTGTATTTTGGCAGGAGCGACGGATGCACATTAATGCATCCAAATTTCGGGATCTCAAGAATCTCCCGGGGAAGTATCTGGCCGAAAGCGGCGACAATAACCAGATCAGGGGCAAGGCTTCTGAAATAGTCTATGACTTCTTGATCTCTCATGCGTTCCGGCTGGCTAACGGGAAGATTATATTTTTCGGCGAAAATCTTTATCGGTGGCGGTGCGGGGATTCGGCCTCTCCCCCTTGGTCTGTCGGGCTGGGTGACAACACCGGCAATCTGATAATCATGTCTGATCAATATTTCGAGGGAAGGAACCGCGAATTCGGGAGTTCCCATAAATATTATTTTCAGCCCAGACATCTCTTTAATTACTTCCATTTCTTAAAATTATTATTTCTTGACAGTCAGGTACATTTAACCTAAAAAATTTGTCAAAACAAGTGTATATTAACTTAAACAAAGAAGCGTTGCAGACAGGAGCGATGGTCTGAATTGCCGTGAACTAAATATGTCGGAACAAAACATCATATTGCCCGTCTATCGGTACGATATAATAGTGCCGGAAGAGGCCGTTGATGAAAACGGCCATGTAAATAATGTGGAATATATCCGCTGGATGCAGGAGGCTGCCATTTGCCATTCAGACAGCCACGGCTGCACCGCGGCAACGAGAGCTGCCGGTGCTATTTGGGTAGTACGAATGCACAGGATAGAATATCTGCGGCCTGCATTCGCAGGTGAGAAGATCAGCGTCCTGACTTGGGTCTCCAGTTTCCGGAGGGTGCTGACTCTCAGGAAGTACAGATTCGTTCGCTTTTACGACAATGCCGTTATTGCTGAGGGTGAAACCGATTGGGTTTTCGTGGACATTGTAAGCGGCAAACCACGCTCCATACCAAAAGAGGTGTCATCGGTTTTTGTAGTGGTGCCGGATGATAAGGAAACAGAATATCTCATTGGGATCAACGGATCAAAATAAGCAGGGCACGGCCCAGACATTGACAATGTGAAAGAGAGAGACATCCTGCTAATGGGAAGAGCGAGCAGTTCGGAAAATAAAAAAGGGCAGGAATTCCAGCTCTGCCCTTTCTTCTTTTGATACAATTTTACGGAGATCAGTTTTTTGCTTTTACAAAGGCATCAATTGCACTGGCTGCCTGTCTCCCGGCGCCCATGGCAAGGATGACCGTTGCTGATCCGGTAACGATATCGCCTCCGGCATAAATGCCTTCGCGGCTTGTCAATCCTGTTGAATCCTTCGTCACGATGTAACCCCATTTATTCGTCTCAAGACCCGGGGTCGTCCGTGGTATCACGGGGTTTGCTTCAGTTCCGATGGCTACGACAACCGTATCCACATCAATCGTGAACTCAGACCCCTTTATAGGTATTGGTCTCCGCCTTCCAGAATCATCGGGTTCACCCAGCTCCATCCTGATGCACTTGATCTGTTTCACCCAGCCGTTTTCATCACCGATGTACTCTACGGGGTTATGCAGTATCTTGAACTGCACCCCTTCCTCATGGGCATGATGAACCTCTTCCTTTCTTGCCGGGAGTTCCACTTCGCTGCGGCGATAAATGATATAGGCGTTTTCAGCCCCTAGGCGGAGCGCCGTCCTCACCGAGTCCATTGCGACATTACCGCCGCCGATGACGGCTACGTTCTTGCCTTTCGCGATGGGTGTATCATATTCCGGGAATAAATATGCCTTCATTAAGTTCGATCTTGTCAGGTATTCATTGGCGGAATATATCCCGCTCAAGTTCTCACCGGGTATATTCATGAATACAGGGGCTCCGGCGCCAACTCCCAGGAACACGGCATGGAATCCTTCCTTGAAAAGATCATCCACAGTTTTGAGTCTGCCGATGGCCGCGTTTAATACAATCTTCACGCCCAGTTTTTCCAGGTAATTAACTTCGGCATCCACGATAGCCTTAGGGAGACGGAATTCGGGAATGCCGTAAATCAAAACCCCGCCCGCCTTATGGAGGGCTTCAAATATCGTCACGTCATGACCCAGCTTGACCAGGTCTCCGGCGATCGTGAGACCTGCCGGCCCGGCTCCTACAATAGCGATCTTTCTACCTGTAGAAGAAGCTGGTTTCGGGATTTTGATATCGCCTGACTCACGTTCAAAATCCGCGGCAAAACGTTCAAGCCTCCCAACGGCAACGGGGTCGCCTTTCTTACCGAGTATGCAGAGTTTCTCGCATTGATCCTCCTGCGGACATACACGCCCGCAAACAGCGGGGAGGGCATTAGTTTCTTTGAGTTTCCATGCGGCCTCGATGAATTTCCCCTCGGAGATCAGTTTAATGAATGCCGGAATAGCGACATCAACCGGGCATCCCTCGATGCAGCTTGGTTTCTTGCATTGAATGCACCTGCTTGCTTCTGCCAGGGCCAGCTCTTTTGTATAGCCGTAAGGAACCTCGTTAAAGTTATGGATTCTCTCCGTGGGCTTCTGCTCCGGCATAGCCTGACGGGGAACTTTTTCTTTTTTCTCTTTGGTTACGGTTTTTTCTTTATTTTCCATCGCATGCACACCTATAATTTTGCAAGGCCCGCCTCTCTTCATCGCAATACATCCTCAGGCGGCTCATTAATAAAGCGAAATCGACTTGATGGCCGTCAAACTCGGGACCATCGACACAACCAAATTTTGTCTTGCCTCCTACTGAGACGCGGCAGGCACCACACATACCGGTGGCATCCACCATAATCGGGTTCAGACTCACTATCGTCTTAATGCCGAAAGGTTTCGTTAAATTAGCCAGAACACGCATCATAGGCACCGGCCCGATGGCATAAACGATGTTGAGTTTTTCACCTGAATCAATTACATTCTGCAGGACTTGACTTGTGAACCCACAGAACCCGTAACTGCCGTCGTCGGTAGAGACAAGCAACTGATCGCTGACTTTTTTCATCTCTTCCTCGAGGATCAGTATATCCTTGGTCCTCGCCCCGATAATGGAGATGACCTTGTTTCCGGCTTTCTTGAGTGCTGCCGCAATAGGATAGGCGACACCGATACCGACTCCGCCGCCAACAACTGCCGCTGTGCCGAAATTTTCTATCTCCGTCGGGTGGCCAAGGGGTCCCAGTATATGCTTTATGTAATCCCCTTTTTCCAGTTTTGAAAGCTGCTCGGTTGTTTTACCAACGATCTGAAAGATTAGGGTAATCGTTCCCTTGTTGCTGTCAGAATCCACTATGGTCAGAGGTATCCTTTCCCCCTTCTCATCGATCATCAGGGTAACGAACTGTCCCGCCTTTCTTTTGCGGGCAATCTCAGGAGCCTCGACAACTATTCTGACAATAATCTCCTGCAAAAAAGTCTTTTCTATTACCTTGTACAATGTTCTATCTCCTGTCGTTTATTTGTATTTGCGTGAGGTTATTCATCTCGCGACACATAGAAAACCCCAACCGCGAACTTTTTTCAGGTCTGATCTTACGGCGAGCGGTCACTCTGATACCATATTCCGTTTAAAAGTCAAGAGATAATATAGGATACGCCGTAATAACGGCCATTTTTGGAAGTCAAGATTCACTATTTTAATATTTGCTTAGATCCATCATCGCATGAAGATACTTCATTTGTCCGATATTTGAAGAATATGCTTTCGGTAATTTCCTTATGGAAGTAAATTATTTCTTGACTTACTAGCGTGCTTAAAGTATTACAGCGCGAAAAGTCAAAAGTGGTGTTCTCATAAAAAATTCTACGAATTCACCAAGGCAACGCGGATTGTAATTACCCCGTTCGTCTTGGTGGCCTTCTCAAGTATGACTTTTAGTGCAAGCATCCGATTGGATAAACGAAATAAGTTTCATAGTCAAGAGTGTTCAGAAGCGGGAAGCTGCAAATTTCTTAATCTGTGAGAAAAGCAAATTCATAAGGAGGTAGAAAATTGGCTGACTCAATGATGGCAATTGCCATTTTGCTACCAGTAGTGGCAGGGTTTCTTATTTTAGCGGTTCGCAATTACTTCGCGCGGGGTGCAGTTGTAATTTTAACAGCGCTCATATTAATTGCCAACAGCATATACTTCACACTTAAAGGTCCTTTCACTTATACTCCGGGTGGCTTTAATTGGGGCCTGCTTATCACTATCTTGGATTATGGTATCCTTATTTTTTATCTCTACATAGGTATTTCATTACGAAACTGGCTTGTTCTCATATTTGCCCTCACTCAAATTATTCCACTCGCCTATTTTGAATTCGTAATGAAGGCTCATATCGAAGTGACACCGGCATTTGTCATAGATAATCTATCTATAGTTATGACCCTGGTCATTTCCATAATAGGTTCTCTCATCTGTATTTATGCGATACGATACATGTATGATCATGAGCATCATCTTCATCTGGAAAAATCCAAGCAGTCCAGATTCCTTTTCTGGCTTGTCCTGTTCCTGGGAGCCATGAACGGTCTGGTGTTTGCCAATAATTTAGTCTGGCTTTATTTCTTCTGGGAAGTAACGACACTGTGTTGCTACCAATTGATCTCCCACGACAGAACGGAACTGGCCATTAAAAACGCTGCCCGCGCTCTCTGGATGAATGCCACGGGCGGAACTGCATTCATACTGGCCATCATTTATCTTTACGCGACCCAGGGTGGGGCGAATGCCCTGTCAATGCAAACAATAATTGGAGGCGGTCTGCAGGGTACGCTTGTTTTACTGCCGGTAGCTCTTATGTGTTATACCGGATGTACTAAGGCGGCCCAGATGCCGTTTCAAAGCTGGCTTCTGGGGGCAATGGTAGCACCCACGCCTGTTTCTGCGTTGCTCCATTCCAGTACCATGGTAAAAGCAGGGGTTTATCTCGTGGTCAGGCTTGCCCCTGCCTTTGCGGGTACGTATTTAAGTATCGCTATAGCTATGGTCGGAGCCTTCACTTTCTTCGGCACTTCAGCGCTGGCAATCAGTCAGACAACGGGGAAGCGGGTTCTTGCATACTCTACCATCGCCAATTTAGGGTTAATCATTGCCTGTGCAGGCATCAATACCCCATTGTCTATTGCCGCGGCTATTATGCTCATTATATTCCATGCCATATCCAAAGGTCTCCTCTTTCTTTGTGCCGGTACGATTGAGCACCAGATCTGGAGCCGTGAAATTGAAGACATGGAGGGACTTGCAGTCAAAGCGCCCCTTACCACGCTCATCACTGCTGTGGGAATCCTGTCCATGTTTTTGCCTCCCTTCGGGATGCTCCTGGGTAAATGGATTGCCTTGGAAGCAGCCTACATCGTTCCCCTGGCGGCAGTTTTCTTTGTCCTGGCAAGCACACTTACGATTGTTTTCTGGACAAAATGGCTGGGGAGGCTCCTGCAGGTTCTCCCTAAATTGGGTTGGCCCATCGAAAGACTGTCCCCGAGTTACGCCGTTCCTTTGTGGACTCTTTTAATAGGAATTTTTGTCATCGGTATCGGAATCGGGCCAATTTACCAGAACTTCCTTCTTGCTGCGACTAATAATGTCATCTCGGGAAATCAGATTATATCTCTCGGTTTGAATAACTTAGTCCTGACGACGCCTTCTTTCCTGCAGAGAGAAATTTTGGGCGTCTTTCCTGTATGGCCTTTATACCTGATATTAATTGTTGCCTTACTCCTGCCTTTTCTCATGATAGGTTTGAAACCCACAGAACTCCGGCCGGTTTATATGTGCGGTGAACAGGCGGGAGGCGGCGCTCCCGATACTGACGAATGGTTTGCGGAGGCAGATACAGTGACAAAATGTCAGCTCGGCGGCTATTATTATCAAAACATATTTGGTGAAAAAAGGGTATGTCCCTGGGCAAATGCAATAGCCATCTTACTTTTAGTCATTATGATTGGCGGGGTGATCGTTCTATGATGATTAATCAATTACTGCTTGTCTTTATCGTGTTGGTCGGCGCTCCTATTGTCGGTGGTCTGCTGTTTGGTATAGACAGAAAAATTACGGCACGTATGCAGGGCCGATATGGCCCTCCTATTGTACAGCCGTTTTATGATTTTTTTAAACTTTTGGGGAAACAGCATATCGCCGTAAGCAAAATGCAGTTCGTCTGGATTTACGGATATCTGGTTTTCATGATTGCAAGCCTGATTTTTCTCGTCCTGAAATCAGATTTTCTCCTGCTGGTTTTTCTTCTTGGGTTTGCTGCTGTTTCTCTGGTCTTAGGTGGATTCAGTACGAAATCCCCCTATGCCCATTTTGGAGCGAACAGGGAACTGATGCAGATCATGGCCTATGAACCAATACTTCTGCTTCTGGCAATAGGCATTTACGCTCAAAACGGCAGCTTCCTGATCAGTGAAATATTCAAGCATGATAAGCCGTTGCTCTTTACGCTGTGGCCGTTATTTTTGGCGGTTCTTTATGTATTGACTATAAAAATGCGTAAATCGCCGTTTGATATTGCGACCTCACATCATGGGCACCAGGAAGTTGTAAAAGGAGTGACGACGGAATACTCAGGACCTTATTTCGCCCTCTTCCATCTGGCGGAATGGTACGAAATAATCCTGCTGCTGGGAATCATTGCCCTCTTCTGGACAAATCCTTTATGGGTGGGTATCCTTATCGCGTTGGCTGCATTTATAATAGAGCTATTTATCGATAACATTGCTGCGAGATTGACAGTCAGCTGGATGGTGCGGCTAAGCTGGTCGGTGGGATTAATTCTGGGAATAGCAAACATCGCTTATATCTATTTCACCAAGGGGGTGTCATAAAAGCTATGGGTTTGATACAAAAATCGCGTGTTAAATCACCCTGGATACTGCACTTCGATAACAGTTCGTGTAACGGTTGTGATATAGAGGTATTGGCATGTCTCACTCCGCTGTACGATGTGGAGCGCTTCGGCATGGTCAATATGGGCAATCCCAAGCACGCTGATATACTTCTTATCACCGGACCGGTAAACAGACGTACGGCACGTGTGCTTAAAAACCTGTATGAACAGGTACCTGATCCCAAGGTTGTCGTCTGTGTCGGGACCTGCGGTGCTACAGGAGGTGTATTTCACAATTGCTATAATGTGCTTGGCGGTGTGGATAAAGTTATCCCGGTGGATGTCTATGTTCCCGGCTGTTCCGTACGACCGGAGGCAATTATCGATGGGGTCGTGATGGCCTTGCAGAAATTAGCCAGTATGAGGTGACAAATACATAATGGAGAATATAAAGGAAATTAACAAAGAAGAACTGATGAGTGAAGGCAAGAAGTTTTTGGATGCCGGCGGGAAATTTGTAACGGCGGTATGCAGCGACCTGGGCGACAAGCTGGAAGTGACATACTTTTTCAGCAAGAATACAGGTACGGAAATGACTGGACTGCGTTTTAAAGTGGCAAAAGATGAAGAGGTCCAGAGTTTTTCCGGGGTTACTCTTGCCACAGTACTTATTGAAAACGAGATGAAGGAACTGTTTGGCCTAAAAGTAAATGGCCTGGCCATTGATTATGGCGGGCATTTGCTTTTAGCGCAGGATAGTCCTGTTACGCCTCTTTTAAAAACGCACAAGGTTACTTCGATTACTTCGAAAGGAGAGAATTAATGGCTGTGCACACAACAGTCCCCTTTGGGCCGCAACACCCGGTACTTCCCGAACCGGTACAGCTTCGAGTCACCTATGAAGATGAGAAGGTTGTAGAGGTAGTTCCGGTTATCGGTTATGCCCATCGAGGAATAGAAAAAGCATGCGAACTGAATGAATACGCCAAGAATATCTACCTGTGTGAGCGGGTTTGAGGGATCTGCAGCTACATCCACAGCGTGACTGTGGTCGAAGCGACAGAAAGATTATGGCCGGTGGAATTAACACCCAGGACAAAATACCTCCGCACAATCTGGGCGGAAATGTCACGGTGTCATAGTCACCTTCTCTGGTTAGGATTACTGGCTGATGCATTCGGCTTTGAAAGCATGTTCCTGCAGTTCTGGCGAATACGGGAGCGGATACTGGATCTTATAGAGATGACTTGCGGACACAGGGTTATTCCTTCAGTTAGTGTGGTCGGCGGTGTCCGGCGGGATATAAATCCGGAACATAAAAAAGTGATCATGGACACGCTTCCTTCAATCCGTAAAGAAAGCGAAGACCTGATAAAGGTTGTGATCAATGATTATACGGTAAAGGCCAGAACCGTTGGTGTTGGTGTTCTGACGAAAGAGCTGGCCATTGCTCTCGGGTGTGTCGGTCCTGTTCTCAGGGCGAGCGGCGTAAGAGAGGATGTACGGCTAACCAAATACCACGCGTATGGTGACATCAACTTCGAACCAATAGTGGAGAACGCGGGAGACTGTTATGCCCGCGCTCTGGTTCGGGCAAAGGAACTCCTCCAGTCTTTTGATTTGCAGATGGAAGCATTAAATAAGCTACCCGAGGGTGAAATATCTGTCAAGGTAAGAGGAAACCCCCCGGCTAATGAAGCGGTAATGCGAACGGAAGCGCCGAGGGGAGAGCTTTTCTATTATGCAAAAGGAAATGGTACACGCAATCTGGAACGCCTGAAAATCAGGACGCCTACTTATGCCAATCTTCCCTCGTTGTTAGTCATGTTGCCAGGCTGTGAATTGGCGGATGTACCAGTTATCGTTCTTTCTATTGACCCATGCATCTGCTGCATGGAGAGATAAAAAGCGAAAGGAGCATATGAACAAATGCCTTTCATGTTACCTACCATCATAAAAAATCTTTTCACCGGATATGCCACCAGGCTCTACCCCGTTCAGGTGAGAGAGCCTTTTGAAAAGGCCCGGGGACATGTAGTATTCTTAGATGACAAGTGTACTATGTGCGGGGCATGCGCCCTCCGCTGCCCTTCCGTAGCCATAACCACAGATAAGGAAAAGAATGAGCTTGCTTTTTACCCGTTACGCTGCATCGTCTGTGAGGTTTGTGTGCACGTCTGTCCCTCTGACGCCATAGAATTAATTTTTAAATGGCGTCCCTCTCTCTATGACAAACCCGTAGAGCTGCATCAGTCTACTCGTCTGGCGCATCTCCGTGAAAGCACAGAAGAGGCAAAGAAGGAAGAGACGAAGAAGAGCGACTAGAATTAAATTTAACTACAAGAAAAAAAGCGGGCGAATTTTTATTTGCCCGCTTTTTTAATGGAATTAGATTTTAAATCAGCAAATCCGGGGAACCAGCTCACCCGTCGGCAGGTCCACCTCTCTTGCCCCACCTATTAAAGTATTCAATACAAAACGGCCGCGCTCTTTTTTGTTTACTTCTCCTATTATGGCGGCTCCTTTGCCGTATTTGTGTTTCTTCATCGTCTTTAAAACTTTCTCAACATCTTCCGCCGGGCAGAATACTACCATCTTGCCTTCATTTGCCAGGAACAGGGGATCGATGCCGAGAATCTCACAGACACCTCTGACATCTTTTCGCACCGGTATGTCTTTTTCTTCAATTGTGATTTGGCAATTCGACTGGGCTGCAATTTCGCACAGAACAGCGCCAAGACCTCCTCTTGTCGCATCCCGCATGCAGTGAATATTGTTGCTTACCTTTAAGATGCTTTCTACGAGAGAATTCAACGGGGCTGAATCCGATACGATCTCAGACTTAAAGCCCAGGTCCTGCCGTTTGCTCATTATGGCTGCACCATGATCTCCGATAGTTCCGTTGATGATTACCTTGTCTCCCGGCGTGACACTCCTGGGAGAGATTACCTCCTTATATTTAATGACACCGATACCGGAAACATTGATAAAAATGCCGTCCGCGGCTCCTTTTGCGACTACCTTGGTGTCCCCCGTGACGATCTGTACGCCGGCATCTTCCGCTGCCTGTGCCATGGATTCAATAATTTTATCCAAATCTTTCATACTGAAGCCCTCTTCAAGAATGAAGCCGGCACTTAAAAAAAGAGGAATTCCTCCGCATACGGCAAGATCATTAATTGTTCCGTGTACAGACAGGGAGCCGATATCACCCCCGGGGAAAAAAATGGGGCTCACTACGTATGAATCTGTAGAGAAGCAAAGTTTCGTATTGCCTATATCGAAAACAGCGCCGTCTTCCAGGCGCTCCAGGTATGCGTTTTTTAATTTGGGAAGGAATTTTTGGGAAATCAGTTCATTCATCAACAGGCCTCCCCCACCGTGATCGAGAAGAATTTTGTCGTACCGCATCGCTCGCTACCTCACTCAACTTTTAAAATACCAAGACTAAAGAAAAACCAGAATCTCGCGCAACCGGAATTTAATTTACGATCAGCAGATATTTATACTACGCCGCATAAACTGTGATATGTCCACCAATCATTTTCCCGCACCCCGTCCGAATCATGCACGGGCAATCTGTAACTATCACCGGGAAAAAGAGAAAAGCAGGAAAGGAGAGGGCGGTGACATCCTATGAAGTCATCGCCCCGTCAAAACGTAGGTTCATCAATGCGCTTCATTTTCCATGATCTGTCTTAAGAGGTCCAGCATCTCGTGTGCCAGCTCCTCGTCAATCTTGTGGATGGCATAACCCGCATGGCATATTACATAATCGCCGGGTACTGTATCATCATCAATCAGATCAAGTCGCGCCTCACGCCGCGTACCGCTGATGTCGATAATGGCTAACTTGTTTTCGTCTATGGAAATTATCTTACCGGGAAATCCGAGACACATTGCTTATTTTCTCCTTATTCATCACGTCGAATTCAACTTTTCTGACCTGAAAGGCCGCGGTTGAGCTATATAGACATGATGTTATGAACTTTTTTGCGGTAAGTATATGGAATTGAGTGTTATATGTCAAGTCAATATGTCTTCATTAATAATTTAAACCCCCGTCACGCAGTGGTTATGCATGAGGGGGCCATAAAGAACTCATCGATCATCAAAAGCAGTATTGGTCAATATCTGAAGATAACCTCAGACATCCTTTCTCTTTAACCAGGCTTCCTTGTAGAACTTCCCGATACCTATAAACAACGCGATAAAAAATAACCCGAGCATGAAGTTCGGAGATGTATTCAAAAACTCATCCAACAGTTTTCCTAAATAGAGAAGGAGGAATGAAAAAATAACTATCACATATCCCCATACACTCAGTATGAGCACCGACCGGTAATTCTTGGGTTGTTGATGTGTTTTATCTATCACTGCCATATAGGTCGCCTCCTTTCTTCCTCCGAAACAACGCTTCCCGTCATTTTAGACCGGCTCTATTTACTAGCTCACGACGGTCTTTATGACATTAATAACCGGCGCCGTGAAGAGTGCAATAAGTATTGTGTACAGGCAAAAAACAGTTACCAATTCCCTAGTATACATCTTCTGATACTTATGCCTCAGAGAAATTATCGTCAACCCGCCTACAATTAAACATCCGAGCTGGAAGAAGGGAAAGTCACTCAAGTTTGTTGCCGCGTACTCAGCAACCCCAAAGGTTGCTGTCACCAGGACAACAAATACCGACAGCGCTAATGTCTCTAATATCTTTTTCATGTTACGCATCCTCCTAATATTTCAGTTGTTGCGTTTGATTTATAATAATGAAATATTCATGCCAGTTTATTCAATTCCGGCAGAAATAGAGGCAATATATTGATTATTAAGGATATTTGACGTTTTTAGTTGATTAAGGATCGATTTCCTAAACTATAAAAATGATGGGTATTTTAAAGAAACATTCAATCCTATTGAATGAAATGTGGATTTTCAGCGGCCAGTGAATTCTGTATTGCTCCCCAGATGGTATCTTTTCCTTCCCCCGTTCGGGTGGAGAAAAGGATCGGGTCCGTGGTCAATCCCAGGACTTCTTTTACCTGATGCTGACGCAATTTTGCCTGGCTTTTGGAAATCTTGTCTGTTTTTGTGAGGATGATTATGGGAATAATTTTGTATTTACGGAGCCAGTGGATGAGGTCAATATCTTTCTCGGATGGGTATCTTCTCACATCAAGAATGAGGACCACGGTCTTTAGAGACTTTCTTCGCTTGAAGTATGTCTCGATCATCGGTTGCCATGCTCTTCTTGAAGCCACCGGGACTTTTGCATAACCGTATCCCGGCAGATCGGCAAGAGAAATTTGATCGTTCACTTTGAAAAAATTTATAAGCCTGGTGCAGCCGGGGGTACTGCTTGTCAGTGCCAGGTTCTTTCTGAAGGTTATAGCATTTATGAGAGAAGACTTGCCTACATTGGATCTTCCGACAAAGGCAACCTCGGGGAGCTCTCCTTCAGGATATTGAGAAGGTTCGGTAGCAGACTTGATAAATTCTGCTGATACTACTTTCATAACCTCGATCTACTTCAAATAAACATTCTGTTCAGCATACACCCATCATTCAAGTTCAAGGGTAATCCCATATTTTTCCAGCTTCCTTTCAAAGGTGGGGCGTGAGATGCCAAGTATCTCGCAAATTTCTCCCTTGGTCTTATTGCCGCTCATCTTGATGACTCGCCGGATATATCTGTCTTCAACCTCGTCAAGCGTCAATAATCTTCCCCCTTCTATGACGTCATTTTCCTTTTTTTGTTCTTCAGGTATATACTTTTTCTCAAGGTCCTCCAGCAGATCAGGGAAATCACCTCTCCCAAGGATCTGTCCTTTGGCCACCACAACAGCCCTGACAAGGAGATTCTCTAATTCTCTAACATTCCCGGGCCAGTTATACTTTAGAAAGATATCCATCAACTCGTCAGACACGCCTAAGACCCGTTTATGCAGATCGCGGTTTATTTTGGCGATTAGATAATCAACGAGGGGCGGTATGTCTTCCCTTCTGTCCCTGAGAGGAGGAATGTTAATGGACACGATATTAAGGCGATAGAAAAGATCATCACGGAATTTCCCTTCCTTCACAAGAGTTCTGAGGTCTTTATTGGTTGCTGTGATGATCCTCGCATTTACCTTGACCCTGTCTTTACCGCCAACCCTTTCGAATTCCATCTCCTGAAGTATCCTCAAAAGCTTGGCCTGCAGGTTGATGGACATTTCACTGATCTCATCAAGAAAGACTGTGCCATAGCGCGCGAGTTCGAATTTCCCTAACTTCCTGGCAAATGCACCTGTGAAGGAGCCTTTCTCATGTCCGAAGAGCTCGGATTCCAGAAGAGTCTCCACAATGGCGGAGCAATTAACTGCTATATACGGTTCATTCGGCGACGTATTGTTGTGTATAACCTTGGCGATAAGTTCCTTTCCCGTTCCACTTTCGCCCTGAATGAGTACGGTCGTCTTGCTTTGGGACACTATACCAATGGTCTTGAATATCTCACTCATATCCTTGCTTATGCCGACAATATCCCCAACTTTGAACTGCCGGGAAGGTTCCATGAGAAGACCGTCTATTTTTTTCTCCATTTCAGTGGATTTCAGTGCTTTACGGATAGCTATATCCAACTCGTCAATATTAATTGGTTTGCGAATGTAATCAAAAGCACCCGCCTTCATGGCGTTAATCGTTGTGTCCATGTCATGGTGTGCCGTAATCATGATTACCTTGACATTTTCATCATCCTCTTGCAAATCTTCAAGCACGGTAAACCCATCAACATCGGGCAGCCGTATGTCAAGAATGACAACGTCAGGTGATGTTTCTACAAACTTGTTTAACCCGTCGGTTCCGGTCATGGCCGTGAATACCTTATGCCCCTCTTCCGTTAGATAAAGGTCGATGGTTTCGCAGATAGAACTGTCATCGTCAATTATGAGAATCTTTGCCATGCATTTATCCCTCAGTATTATTGACAAGTGTTTCAGGACTCGCCTTATCCTCTTCTAAAGGTAATGTCACTCTAACCCTTGTTCCCTGGCCTTTCTTGCTGAGTATTTCTATGTTACCGTGATGCAAATCTATAAATTTCTTCACCTGCGTCAAACCCAGACCTGTTCCATATTTTTTTCTTGTAAAAAAAGGGTTGAACAGGTGGGGCATATCTTCTGCTTCAATGCCATAACCGTTGTCTTCTATTTCAATTAAAACATGTTTATGTCCATTTCCGACGACCTTTGTTCTTATCTTCAGGCTTCCTTCCCTTTCCATTGCATCAATGGCATTAAGATATATATTTAAAAATGCCTGCTTGAGCATTGCCGAATCAAGATTTATAGGGGGAATTTCGGGATCATTATAAAATTGCACATCTATCTTCTTTTCTGATAATTCTTTTTCAACCATCGTTAATGAACTTTCAAGGAACGAACTGATATCTACCGGCTTTGTTTCCGGTTCCGCCGGCTTTGCATAAATTAAGATATCATTGACTATCTTCTCCAGATGCTCGACCTCTTTCTCCGCGATCTTGAAACGTCTAAAATCATTACCCATGGGATTTAATCTTTTTTCAAGGATGCGAAGGCTCATTTTGATAGATGATAGAGGATTCCTAACTTCGTGGGCAATGCCGGCTGAAAGCTGGCCCACGGCGGCAAGTTTCTGGCTTTCATAAAATTTTTTCTCGAGATTTTTAAATTCCGTTATATCTCTTTGAACTACGAGATACTTATCAGTCCCTTTTATTGCGCCGGAGGTGATCAATAAATTTCGCTTCGCGCCGTCCTTTGCGGTCACCTCAATCTCAAAGGGCTTATGTATACCTTTCTTTATCTCTTCCCATTTCTCAAGCATAAATTCCCTGTATTCCGGAACAACGAATTCCGTAAAATATCTGCCTTCCATCTGGCGGGGCGGCGGCCCGCTATCGGCAATGGAACTGTGGCTTACGTAGTTGACTATACCGTCCGGACTAAGGGCAAATATTCTATCCGGAGAGCTATCCAGTATAGATTGGAGGTAGTTGTATAGTTCTTCTATATCTGTCCGCAATCTGATCAGCTCGTATATCTCGTTGGAAAGGCTTTCCGCATATTCCTTCATATTTCTCGTCATCTGCTCTTCTTTCGTCACATCCTGGAGCGTCTCGATAGCCGCAATTATCTCTCCCTTTTCATTGTATATAGGAGCGGCTAAAAAATAGAGGTATCTGTCCTTGCCGCCCAGGTTCTCAAAATAATCACTCGCTTCATACGCACCCTCGACGACGACTGACTTATGTACACTTTTTTTCCCATAATACTTGTCAAGTTCCTCTATGTTGTTGTCCACAATTAGGTCTGCTATAACCGGCCTTTTACTGGCGTAAAAAGGCTTATACTGACCATCAGTGCCGATCATGTCTTTACTGTCCAACCCCGTCAATTCCTTGCAGGCGTGGTTCCAGAAGATTATCCTGTGTTCCCTATTAATGACGAATGTCGGTATGGGAGAGCCTTCTACAATACCCTCAATGGTCTTCTTTTCTATGGACAGGGATTCCGCGTATTCTTTCATATTTTTGGTCATTTCCTCTTCTCTGCTGACATCCTGCAGTGTTTCAATGGCTGCGATTATTTTCCCTCCCTCGTCGTAAATCGGAGCCGCCAAAAAATAAAGGTGTCTGTTCTTACCTCCCATATTCTCAAAATAATCATGCGCTTCATAGGCGCCATGAATTACTGTCGATTTTTGCAGGCTCTTTCTACCATAGTACCTATCGAGCGCCTGAAGATCGCTGTCGACAATGAGGTCTGCTATGACTGGTCTTTTTTCGTTGTAGAAGGGCATATACTGCTTGTCAGTGCCAATTACATCTTTGCCGTTATAACCTGTCAAATCCGAGCAAGCCTTGTTCCACAAGATTATCTTGTGTTCCTTGTTGATGACGAATGTCGGTATGGGAGAACCTTCGACTATGCCTTCAACAGTCTTTTTCTCTCTGGCAAGTTGTTCTCTCCACTTATCCTTTTCCCTCAGGTGTTTGAGTTCTTCTTCAAGGATGAGACGCTTCTTTCCTGAATAAAAAATAAGCGAACTTCCAATAATGACAGTAGCAATAAGCACCAAGGCTTCCAACATGACAATGTAGAATGTCTTTTGCATGTGCGAAGTCGCAACGTTGTAGGGAGTGGTGACGGCAATAAACCACATTCGGCTCTCCAAGTCGATCGGGGCATAGGCAACAATACTCTTCTCAAATTTCCCCTTTTCATTAAGCAGTTCATACTCACCATATCCTGCCTTATCTTTCAGCATTACGTCCTTCAAAGATGTAAGCTGCTTTGGTTTGACGTGTTCGATTGTACTTATATCGGCACCACCCAGTTCGTTTCGCGGATGGAATAGCAGGTTTCCTTTTTCATCAGCAATGATCGCATCGCATGGGAGCTCATCCTTGGTAAGTTTGATATATCGTTCAACTATGGAAGAAAGGGATAATGCGGAATATAAGACGCCGGAGTACTTATCATTTGCATTAAACTCGGGAACACCAATAATAACCATTCTATATTTTTTTTCTGAACCATTGCTTACGGTTTGATTAATGGAAATAAGGTCACTCACTGCGAATTTACCTGTCTTTTTTACATCCTGGATAAGCTTGGTTAAAGCCGGGTCTGTTGAGATCTTTTTCAGGACATCGTCGCTAAAAGTCTTTGGGTATGTCTCAAGCAGTTTACCTGAGTCATCATTTCTGGCTATAAATTCTACTTTTCCTCCCAAGTCGTCATATATCATCCGCATGTTTAATTGTGTCCTTCCCTGATGTTGACGGGAAAGTATAATCAAGCTCTTTTCCACACTGTCAAAAAAGTCATCGATCCCCGCGGCCGTTCCTTTGGCGACAGCCATATATTGTTTCCCGTATTGTTCTGCTGCTTCTTTCTCTCTTGCATGGTTAATCATTACGGAGAACAGAATAATCATGACGATGACGACCACTGTGTTGAGCCAGATAGGAAATCTGATATTACTCTTTATGAATTTTATTATCGATGGTCCTTGTGCATCATCGACGTCTTTGGATTTTTTTGTTTTATGCTCTTTTACCGCTATTAAGATGTAAACTCCGACTGCTGCACCGACGGAGATAATGAGCTTGAGCAATCCACTTTCAATCTCGATTACCTTCTCACATATTAGCCACACAACCAAATATGTTACTGCGGTTAATATCTCCTGCATATAAACCTCTTAAAAGTTGTAATTGTCGTCCGATACTACCGATATGACCCTGAATTTTCAATAAAAATATATAAATTGCGCGCAAATTAAGCTAAAAAATTACATTAAAAATTACATTACAAATGAAAACGAGATTATTCTTCATGATCATAATTATATCATAATTCTGAATGCGCCTCTCATTGCACTTTTCGTTCAAGTGAAATAAGCAATTGAACAAAACGTTAAACATAATATCTGAAAAAACAGAATTTTTTATTTATCAGATAAAAAAATAATAAAGTAGTTGCATTATGTTAGCACGGCTCCATATGAAATACTGAGTAAGTGGCATATCTGTTGCACTTAATTGCGCCGTTTTATACATTTTCTGTTCCCATAAGTATGTTTTTGTGTTATGTGGGCGTGAAATGTTAATATCAAACTTTAGTATGAAAGGAGAAAGAAAATGTTACGGAAAACCGGGAAAACTTTATTAACTCTATTTTCAACAATGGCTGCTCTGTTATTGTCCTCGCAGTTTGCATGGGCCGCAGAAGCAATTCCGGCAGGTGAATCATACACAAAGGTTCTCTTCGCCATTGGTGCTATGTTAGGGGCAGGTTTAGCTATGGGTATTGGTGCTGTTGGAGCCGGCTTGGGAATCGGTACCGCGACTAACGGCGCATGTCAGGCTGTAGGAAGGAACCCCGGGGTTCAAGGTAAAATCATGATGACTATGCTGATCGGTATGGCCATGGCAGAATCAATCGCCATTTACGCTCTGGTTATTTCGCTTGTTCTTCTGTTTGCAAACCCCTTTATGCGTTATTTTTTAGGTTAATTCATTTGAAAACAATTAACTTTAAATCTGACAAAAGTTAGGGGGAGAAAGGCAATGCCAGAAAATAAAAAAGATAAGCAGCTTTTTACAGTAGCGAGAGTATTCTTCCTGCTTATCGTAATCCCCTTTTCACTGATGGCTATTCTGATTGCCAACGGCATTCTCAAAATAGGGATTACAGCGAAAGAGCGAGCAATCAATGTTCTCGATCAGACATCTCAGGAAGAAATCAAGATACGTGCCATTAATACGGCAGACGAAGTTGCCAGTTTTCTCACGGAAAGAAAGAAGGATTTGTTGATTGCAACCATCATCCCGGCGACCGAATCTACCTACAAGCAATTTGTCGATGAAAACAAAAAAGCAATCTGGGTAAAAGAGGATGATAAAATCCAACAGGTCTTTGCCCCGCTCTATACGGAGATGTCACTCACCGATAAGAATGGAAATGAGTTGATAAAAATTGCAGGCGGTAAAGTAGTTCCGAAAGCAAGCTTGGTAAACGTAAGTAACCCGGCCAATACAAAGTACAAAACCGAGGACTACTTCAACAGGGCAATGAAACTGAATAAGGGAGAAGTATATGTCTCCCACGTTACCGGTTGGTATGTGAATAAATCGGAGTTCGAAAAGGGAAAACTTTTTACCGGGATTATTCGCATGGCCACGCCAGTTTTTGGTCAGGAAGGGTTTTCAGGGGTTCTCAGTCTTGCCCTTGATTTTCGGCATGTTGCTGAGTTCACCGATCATATTATACCAACCCAGTCTGGCTATGTATTCAGGGCAGACGCATCAACCGGAAACTATGCCTACATGGTTGATAACAGAGGGTTCGTGATTGCACATCCAAATGACTACCATATAGAGGGTCTGTATAGCGACGGAACCCCGGTTCCTGCTCTTACGGAAAAGACTATGGAAACGATGACGAAAAAGGGGGAGGAGGTATTAAACCTCAACCTTCTTGGATTTATGGATCCTGGTATGCCGGAAGTCGCGAAGGATGCGGCTGCCGGGAATACCGGTATTAAATTGTACAAGTTTGCCGGTCAGACGAAATTCGTGGCCTATGCTCCCATTAAATTTTACTCTGCTGACTATCCCAAACCAGGTGGATTTGGATGGGTCGGAATGGGAGTTAACGTTGAAAAGTTCAATGAAATGGCAGCCAAAGCTTCTCAGAACATAGAAAAAGAAGTAAAGGCATGGACTACGACAATCGTTCTGATTATCATTATTACAATAATACTTCTCTTCTTAATATCAGCTCTGCTTTCTAAAGGAATCGCACGGTCTATCGCCGCTGAAGTTCCCGCAGAATCACAGGAAGCTGCACTACTGCATGATGAAGAAGACGAAGAGGACAAATAATTCGAAAAGGCCGGAAGGCAAATACTTCCGGCCTTTAATTTTTCTGACATCAAATAGACTTCTTTCACTCTTCTTTTGTATATACTCCGGTTAATCTTTTATCTTCCCTGGTTCGTTTCCGAAAAAGTTGCTGGCATCTTAAGGTACAGGTATCGAGGATTCAAGGATTCAAGTGAAGTGCTTA
>DATKLL010000012.1:0-17204 GCA_035542475.1 Syntrophales bacterium | reverse complement strand
TAATTTTCTTTGCTCAGTATCATTGACAACACCTGGAGATCAATCGGGGTATCATCCACAATTAAAATCATCGGCCTTTTTGTTTCTGATAGAACATGAATGTCGTTTACCATTGTCATCTCCTTGAACAAATAATCACTTATTTAATTTAAAGTTTAAACTATTAGGTTCTAAAGATTTATTGTTTTTTTAGTATTTCTTTGGTAGTCCTGTGTGGATTTTTTTTATGCAATCAGGGTAGAAAATCTTGCATGAGGATTTTCGTACCTTTCCGTATACAAAAAATTTCATCTACTGAGATTTTATTTTGCAAACCAATTCTGGAAAAGAATCTAGGTGACGGTTGATGTTTTCAATATCAAACCTGCTCACATACATGAGCAGATCATCTCCGAATTTCTCCAGAGTATACAAATGGTATTTTTCTCCCTGCGCTTTTACATGAAGTCCGAAACTACTTATTTCGTCGAATAATACCCTCTGTTTCGTCATTTCCCATAAAGGCATACTCTCTTTTTCAAGTTGATGGAGTGCCTCTTTGATTTCTGCCGGACTTTCATGTACCGATCCAACAGCAATTTCTTTTTCATATGTTGTTATTGTACTTTCTATAGGTGGAGTATTCAAGCGTGTGACTGATTCCAATACCTGTCTCAAGGCCTGGTCGAAATCCTCAAGCAGGTTATCTAAATTTTCCATTATTTTTCTTCTAATACTCTTCTCGAGTTCAGAGGCTGCTGCATGCAGGTCATTAGCTGAGAGATTACCGGACACCCCCTTAACAGTATGTGCCAATCGTACTGCCGTGTCCATGTCATTGTGACTCAGCGCAGCTTTAATCTTGTCTTTCACATCTGCATAATCACTGGAAAACCTTAGCAATAGCCTTTTAAATAATTCCCTGTTGCCTCCAAGTCTTTCCAAAGCCGCATGTATATCAATACCGGGGAGGGTATCAGTAAGAGTTTGTACAATTGTCTCTCCCTGTACTCCCGCACATGTCATGGCAGTTTTATAATCCAATTCAAGAAGCCCTGGTTTAATCCATCTGTTCAGGATGGAAAACAAATTATTTCTGTCTATTGGTTTTGTGATATAGTCATTCATACCGGCAGCCAAGCTTTCCTCTTGCGTTCCCTGAATGGCATGGGCAGTCATGGCGATAATCGGTAGATTTGTGTGAAGAGGATCATTGCGAATCAGGCGAGTGGTCTCATATCCGCTCATATCAGGCATCTGCACATCCATGAGGACGGCGGCATAATCCTGCTTGCTCAAAGCTGATACAGCTTCTTGGCCGCAATTCGCCACTTCAACGATTAAACCTTCACCCTCAAGGATCTCTTTTGCCACCTGTTGGTTGAGAATGTTGTCCTCAACCAGAAGTACCCGAGCACCTCTGATCCTATCAATAAACTCTGGGTGAATGAAATATTTTTTGCTCTCTTGAACTTCCAATTGCCTATCGAACTCTACCGTAAACTGAAATGTACTGCCCTTACCGGGGGTACTCTTTACCCATATCTCACCACACATCATCTCAACCAGCCATTTCGAAATGGCTAGGCCGAGGCCGGTGCCGCCAAATCTCCTAGTTACGGAACTATCCGCTTGAGAAAAAGCGACAAACAGCCTGGATACCTGCTCGCTTGTCATACCAATGCCAGTATCCGTAACTGAAAAACAAAGTTTGCACCGCTCATCATCTTTTTCAAGCAGTCCCACATCTATCAGAATGTAGCCGGATTCCGTAAATTTGACGGCATTGTCTGTAAGATTGACAAATACCTGTCTCAGACGCATCGGATCTCCCACCAGTGCACATGGTACTTCATCTGCAACAGAGACCTTCAGATTGATGCCCTTTTCCACGGCCTTGACAGAAAACATAGTAACTATATCGTTTATAATATCTTGTAAATGGAAAGCCACCGAGTCAATCTCAAGTTTGCCAGCCTCAATCTTAGAGAGATCAAGGATGTCGTTAACTATTACCAGGAGTGATTTGGCTGAGGTCTCAATTTTGTTTAAATAATCAAGTTGCTTGGGCATAAGGTCAGTCTTAAGGGTGAGTTGGGATAATCCGATGATTGCATTCATTGGCGTCCTGATCTCATGACTCATATTGGCCAGAAACTTATTCTTTGCCTGCGTGGCTGCTTCGGCTGATTCTTTGGCAATCTTCAGCTCCTCTATCTGTTTCTTCTCGGTTATATCTTTCAGCATTCCTTCGTAGTACAGTATGTTTTGATTTTTATCCCGGACGGCATGAACATTCGCGGAAACATCTCTTATACTGCCGTCCTTACGGTATAGCTTAAGTTCAAAATCTTTTGCAAAACCCCGATCGTCTATCAGTTTTAGCAGGTCATTCCTCTTTGCTGCTTCAACGTAAAGTTGTTCTCTGAGATTTGTGATACTTTTTAATAGATCCTCCGGCCTATCATACCCCCCCATTTTTGCTAGGGCAGGATTAGCCATCAATATCTGGCCGTCAGGTGTTGTCCGAAAGATACCTTCCGTTGCATTATCAAATATGCCACGATATTTCTCTTCCGACTCTTTCAACAGATTGTAGAACTTTGCATTTTCAATGGATATGGCGGCCTGAGATGCCAAAATATTCAATGTTTCCAAACGTTGTGGCGTAAAGGCACCAGTTGTAAGATTGTTTTCCAAATACAATAGTCCGGTTAAGACACCACGATGCATGATAGGCATGCATAGGACTGATCTGATTTGATTTGTTGCTATATAGGAATCTTTCGTAAAAATGCCCTCATTGGCAGCATCGGTCAAGACTACGGTTTCATTTGTCCTTGCAACATAATTTACGACTGCTTTTGACAATTCTTTGTACTTATCGAACGGCTGTGATTCAAGCAGGGGATCTTCTATATCTACTGAAACCTTTGCTTCGATCATAAGATTATTGTCCTTCATTAAAATCAATAACCCTTTTTGAGCGCCTGAATTCTCTATAACAATTTTCATCAGGCTTGATATCAAGCCTTCCATAACGATCTCACCGGAAATCACCTGGGTAGCCTTCACCATCGAGGACATATCAAGCTCTGCCCCGGTATGACTGTAGGATTTAATTACGCCCGGCTCACTATCAACGGATAAGACGGCAAATCGTTGCGAAAGCAGTTTATTGTATTGCCTGTCCAAATCCCTGACTTTGGCCGTAGCTCCCCATAAGGTATATCCATAGCGGGCCTCTCTCATGTATAATGCTGCAATTTTTTCCATCTCCTTTTTCAAATAATACTTTGCTGCACATTCATTGGCTATGGCTTCATTATGGATGTACCCATTTTCCCCTGCTGATTTGATAGCCTGATCATACAATGCAGATGCCCTTTTATCGTAGCCTGAAATCTGATCCATTTCAGCGCTTATCAGCAGATATTTATGAAGAAAATTTTCCGGGCAGTTTTCCGACCATTTTTTGAACTTTTTTTGATTTTTCTTAAGAATTTTCCAATGTCGCTTTTTGTCCCGCCTGGATCCGCTTGGATAAAGAGCTGCCAGTGTCAGGGAGTAGTAGAAATAATGTTCTGCTATAGCGAGATTTCCCTGCAGTTCTTCTAGAATCTTTTCTGTCTGTTGAGCCGCTTCCAACGCTTCAACATAGCTCCCCATTAGATAATGCACTTGCATTTTTAGGATGTGATACCATGCATGAGCAAAAGGCATTTTAAATTTAGAAATGAGACGCGTTTTATATTCCTCTTCATTAAAGTTCTCATTGCTGAAGGAATTGGGTTCCTTTGTCATTCCCTTCAAGCAAGATGCCAATTGAATGGACAGGACAAAAAATGGCTCACTGTCTTCATATCTGATTCGTTTAACAAACCCCAGGTACTTCTCTGCCTCAAGCGTTACATTATCAAGATTCTCTCCAGCAACCAGAGGCGTCACGATAAGGTGTATGGCAGAAAATGCAGCGAAGACAAAATTCCCCGTTTCTATTGCTGATCGATAAGCTATGTTAAGATAGCTGAGGTTTGTCTTGGCATGCCTACGCCAATGGTTCATAAATCGTGCGAACATAAAATTGATTTTGCATATAAGATTTCTATCTTTTGTCTTGTTCGCCAGCTTCAGCGCGATGCTTCCGGATTCAAAACCTGACTGATAAGCGTTTAATCCCGATGACAGAGCCATTCCGTATGTAGCAAAGGCAAATGCCATAAGAGGGGACTGACCGTACTTTAAACAAAGATTTAATATCTTTAAAGTACAATAGATAATTAAATCACGGCTTATGAATGCCGTTATTGGTCCCATGACGTATATCGTCTCCAGAATGGCTTTGCTCTTTTCATCTTTCATCTCCGGCAATCTAATCAAATCCTCTATCTGATGATACTGGAGCCTTGCCTTTAGAAACTCCAACAGTATATGTATCTTCCCAGGCGATTTGCGGAGTTTCATTCCCATCAAACCGATTGCTTCTGCGCCAATTTCAAAAGCCTCCCGATATTTGCCGAGAGTCTGATACAAAATTACTTTGACGTTATAGACCCTGACTTTTTCTATGTCTGTTTTAACATTACTTAAGATTCTTTCAAACAGCACTTCTGCATTAGAAAAATTGCCATTCAGATACTCACACTCCGCTTTTTCCATGACAAGAGATAATGTAAGTTCATAATCACTTGTCCAACTGTCAGAGGGAAGGAGATCGACACCGACATTCAAGTACCTTAATGCCGTTTCATATGCGACCGATGCCCTGGCTTTCTTGCCGGCAATAAGATTTAAACCAGCCAGCTCTTTTCTATCTTCTTCAGAATTTATAAAGTCCTGGCCTATGTTGAGGTGATTGATATAATCGAAGATATTATCTTCCAGGCCTTCTTTTACACGGTCCAGCAGCATCCGTCCGATTCGTAAATGGGTCTGTTTTATTTGTGTTTCGGTAAGGAGAGAGTGTATTGCATGGTGTACACGGTCGTGTAGAAATTTGAACTCAAGCTGGTTTGCAATGTCATTGTAATAATCATGGATAGCTGCATCTGATATGATATGTTGATAATTATCGCCAATGGGTATGATCAGGTCTTCATTAATAGCTTCCCATAGATCATGTATGGTCTTTGACGGCGTTCGTTGACTTATTTTGGCCAAATTACTAAGATTGAAATGGCTTCCAAAACAGGAAGCCAGCATGATGGTGTGTTGGATATGAAGAGGAAGACGGATGATTTTTTCTGTCATTAACTCCGCAACATTGTCTGTTATACCCATCTGCCTGATGTTTTCTATATCCCAGTTCCATTTATCTTGAGCATGGTCGAATTTGAACGCACCATCATTGTGAAGTTTTTTTAGGAATTCATTTATAAAGAATGGATTGCCGTTTGTCTTCCTGTGAATAAAAAGGGCAAGCTCTTCCGCCTTGTCGCTGGAACAATCAAGCGCATCCATTATAAGGCACTGAATATGAAATATATTTAAAGGCATCAAGCCAATACGTTTTACTATTGCCCCTTTATTACTGATTTCGTCTGCTGTGACTACAAGTGGATGTAGATTGTCGACTTCATTGTCCCTGTAAGCACCTATGATGAGCAAATAACGGATATCAGAATCTGCCATAATCATTTTAATTAATTTCAGCGTTGCCACGTCCGCCCATTGCAGATCATCAAGAAATAAGACGAGGGGATGATGTTTTGTGGCAATAGTATTAATGAAGCTCTGAAATACCAGATTAAAACGATTCTGGGTCTCAGAGTGCGGTAATTCCTGCACTGGAGGCTGTTTACCAATTATTAACTCCAGAGTGGGAATCAGCTCTACTATGAGCTGGCTGTTAGCGCCTAGCGCCTCCAACAAACTGGTTTTCCAAAACGTCAGGTCTTCTTCACCCTCCATCAGCAACTGCTCCACTAATTCTCCGAATGCCTTTGTAATGGGGGCATAGGGTATATCGCGCTGAAACTGGTCAAACTTGCCGCTGATGAAATAACCCTTCTCCCGGATAATCGATTTGTGAACTTCATTGATAAGAACTGTTTTGCCGATTCCTGAATAGCCGGAAACAAACAGCAACTCTACCTTGCCCTCACAAACGGCATCAAACGACCTCAACAGCGCCAAACTTTCTTCCTCACGGCCATAAAGCTTTTGGGGAATCTGAAAATTATCGGGATAATCTTTCTGCCCGATGTCGAATGGCTCTATTGTTCCTGTTGCATTGAGTTGCTCCTGGCATCTCATAAGATCAACTTTCAGTCCAAATGTACTCTGGTAGCGGTCTTCTGCGTTTTTCGCCATCAGCTTCAAAACGATGAGAGAAAGTGTACGCGGTATAAAGGAATTCAACACATGCGGCTCTGTAGGCTGTTTGGCAATGTGGGAGTGAACAAGTTCCATCGGATCATCCGATGAAAAAGGTAGAGAACCTGTAAACATTTCATATAAGGTAACACCAAGTGAGTACATATCTGTGCGATAATCCACCGATCGATTCATACGCCCGGTCTGTTCCGGTGAAATATATGCTGATGTTCCTTTCATGAAACGCAACTTGCGGACTTCCGGCTTTTCTTTGGATAATCTCGTGGAAAGTCCAAAATCGATAATTCTGATATGGCCGTTATTAGAGTTGAAAATAATATTTGAAGGATTGATGTCCATGTGTATTATATTTTGTTTGTGGATGAGCCCAAGTGTATCTGTTATTTGCGTTGCAAGGGATAAAGCTTCTGTCAGATTTAATCTGCGGGACGAGAGTAGTCTATCTATAGAAACGCCGCCGATGTCCTCAAAAACAATCACCAACAGTTTTCCGTGCTTTTCCAAGCTGTATGAGCGAATAATTCCTTCTCCTTCCATGCTGGCGACTGTTTCATATTCACGTCTGAAATTTGCCAGTACCGTCGGATCGGGATGCTCCTTATTTAAACACTTGAGTATAACGGGAAGACCATCTTTTATACGTAACCCACGGTATATAATGGAGCTGCTGCTCTTAAATAACTGTTCAGATATCTGATACCCTAAAATGTTGATCATCTTTTTAACTTTTTGACTCTATGAACCTTTCCCCAAATGTCCTTCTTAAAGCACTTTTATAAATTTATTTATCATATATATTACAATGCCATGGGCATAGGAAAGCGGGGTTAATCATTATTAAGCCTTGTTGCCAAATTTTGGCATTAGATCAAACCGTTTATCCATGGATTTTGAAACGTCATGATAAGATTTCTTAGTATATCGTTTTTTATACAAGCAAATTTGCTTACAGGCTTCCGGAGAAAAGGGAATGTTTTTTAGGTAGCGCATCCTGAATAATGTGTAGTGGTCTCCTATCATAATATTCCAATAATTTACAAGTGAATTCTGGATCTTCCGGTAGTCTAGATTATCTATGAGTGAGCAAGTTCGAGTGTTTCCAGGAAGGTGCCATTCATTCAGAATTGAACTAACACATGCTTCATGACTCATTTCGCATTAAATCCTCATTAAGATATTCCGATAAATCTCCATTGCTATCTGTAAGCATAGTCGGCTTAAAGTAGTGTCGAAATTTTGAATCGACCGGAAATGCCGGTATATAGACTGAATCTAAAGGTTCAGTAGAGCCGATATAAGTCCTTGCGTGGTACTTTGAATTCTTATGAAGGCTGACAAAGGCCGCTGAACCGGTTGTTGATAGTTTTGGGGTACATAAAAGCATAGCTGTATATAAGGCTAATGACATATTCCAAAAGGTAAGAGACTTCCTGTACAGGCGATAAAAATTTATTCCGTGACTAATTACTTTTTGTCTGTAACCGGAGAGGTTTTGGATGTCATAAACGAAACGAACCACCTTCTCCATGGGGTCAAGAGGTTTCAAAGTTATAGTTGTACCGTCAAGGTCGCGCAGTTTGATGTTGGGGAGGAATATTTTTTTTTTCAAACATTCGTAAAAGAAAGGCGTTTTTAAGAGGGGGATTGCCAATGAAATGAAAGTAGGCAATGTGATTTGTGGATTGCCAATAATGAAATCCAGTTCTTCTTTGAGATCAGCAATGGTGCGGGTCGCAATATCAAAGACGAGGCCGTAGTAAAATGTGATACCTGCGTTCAGACATTTTCTGATGATTTCTACTTGGGGAATGAGTATATTTTGATATTTTTTGAAGTTTACAAGTACTTGTTTGTCAAAAGATTCAATCCCACAAAAAAGTGACAAACAGCCGGAAGAACTTGCTAGATGGATGTTTCTTTCTTCAAGAAAAAAATCACTGGAAACCATGGCAACCCACCGTGAAAAATGCTTTTTCTTATGAAATTCATTTATGAGATCAAAGCGCTCTAGAAGGATTTTTTTGTCTGCACCTCCAAAGTTATTGTCGAGGAAAATGACTACCCATCTTTTTCCCAGGGCAGTGAGTTGTTGGCGCAAATAGTTAAGGTTGTATGGCTGATATTTTACACCCTCCGCAGTTAGAGAGCAGAAACTGCAGTGGCAATGGCAATTCCTGCTTGCTTCAACATATCCAGGATTTCCCATCCAATAAGATAGGTCGTAACGGGGAATAGCCCAGCCCTGTTCCAATAAATTTTTTGAAACATAGTTTTTGCCATAAGATTCTTCAATAACTTCTTTCAATTGCTCAATATCACCAAGGCAAGAGTAATCAAAAAAATTTTTTGAATAGCTAAAGAGCGCGCGAATAGCTGGTCCCCCTGCTACAACAATGACATTTTTATTCTTTGTGCGTACATAGGCAGTTAAGTGCAGCATTCTGTCAAAAGCAGTATTAAGGCCCGTCAAAACCAGCATATCCGGCCACGATAAGAGTGCCTCAGATTCCAGGGGACCACTGTATACCTCGTCATGAAGTTTAATGTCACAAAGATCGGCCGAGAAGATACCTGCTAAAAACGAAGGCGTCATAGTCTGAGGAATTTTTGTTTTTCGGCAAAAAGGGATGCGAAGCTCGTCAAAATGACAATTGACGATAAGAATCTTTTTCTTCTCCATTATTGGCTGAGATCCTGAAAAGAGTTTAAGAACGAGATCAGCGTTGCAGTCATATGGGAGCTACTTTTCGACTTTATAGCACCTGATTGTCTAATTTTAGAAGACTGTTCTCTAGAAGTTTTTTTTCACATATTTGGATATAGACATTTTATCCTTCTTAATTATCCTTGAGGCGTTGTTTTATTTACATGATGTAATAATAAATACAATACCAGAAAATTATTAGTATTATACTAGGCAAAAGCAAGTATATTTATAGGGAGTATTCTACAATTAATTTATTGGCAGCTTCCCAAAATTTATGTTTAAAATATACAGCTTTTATATATCTTGAACCTAATGATTCCTTATCCAAAATGAAACTCCTTTATATCGTTGTAACCGTTAACCTTGTTTATTTTTGGGAAACATTCTTACCCTTGGCAAAACGGAATGACAAAATTTCAACCCAAGAATACTTGCACGTTTTAATTTATGAAATCATATTCAAGGTAAGAACTGCCGATCTTCTGAGCAAACATCTGAGAATATTATTGGACAAACAAATAATGCTTGTCTTTTTATGTTGTATATATATAATTCTCTCGCAGTGTGATAAGGAGAGAAAGAATTGAAAATTGGGGTAATTTCGGATACCCATCTCACCAGTTGCGATGACCGCCTCACATGTCTTCTGCATGATCATTTTCGTGACGTTGATTTGATTTTGCATGCAGGGGATCTGGTTGATATCAGCGTTCTCAATGCATTTGCAGGGAAAGATGTTAAGGCCGTATGTGGTAATATGGATCCAATAACAGTCAGAAATATTCTTCCTGACCGGATGATTTTAAATATTAATAATTATAAAGTAGGGCTTATCCATGGCTGGGGTATGCCTTTCGGTATTGAAAAGAAGATTTTGAAAGAAATAGGACGTGTGGATTGTCTTGTTTACGGTCATACGCACAAGGCAACCAATGAAGTAAGGAATGGTGTGCTCTTTTTTAATCCCGGATCAGCAACAGATAAACGATTCGCGTCTCACAATACAGTTGGCATTCTCGAGATAAAAGAAAAAATCAAAGGCACAATCATCGAATTGAATGAGTCATAGGTTTGGTCATATGGAAAAAATATACGCACCCTGGAGGATGACATATATAAAGAGTAAAAAACCGGAAGGCTGTATCTTTTGCAAGGATTCAATAAGATGCAACGATCTTATCCTTTTTGAAGGGAAGACTGCGTTCATAATGATGAATCGCTATCCATATATAAGCGGCCATCTCATGATTATTCCTTTTAGACATGTAAGTCAAATGGAAGAACTTGTTTCTGAAGAAAAACTGGAGATGTTTAACCTTCAGGATATCTCAATTAGAGTTTTAAAAAAGGCTGTGAATCCTGACGGTTTTAATATTGGTATGAATTTGGGAAAAGCCGCCGGTGCCGGGGTAGATGATCATATTCATGTGCATATCGTGCCGAGATGGAGCGGAGATACCAATTTCATGAGCGTCTTAGGAGACGTACGTGTCATTCCCGAAGACATATACAAAACTTATGAGCTTCTTCTGCCACATTTTGAAAAATATCGTCCGGAGGTCTAAGATGAAAGTCATTTATACTATTATTATTGTACTAGTTATGCTTTTCATTATTACGTTTTCATTGGAGAACACATTTGCTGTCAAGTTAAAGTACTATGATTTTGTTGATGTAACCTCCCCTGCATACATGCTGGTTTTTATTTCGTTTCTAGCTGGTGTTATATTTACGGGATTCATGGGGATTGTGGAAAGATTTCGTTTGAACAGGACTATCACGAAGTTGAACAAAACGATCAGAGAACTAAGAAGAGAAGTTAGGGACAGCAAAAAAGAATCGCTTACTGAAGAGGAAACGAAACTCCCCGGTGAACAGGGATGATTATTTAAAGAATTAGTATGCGGACGTCCGGGCAGTGAAGTTCATAACAGATGCGAACCTGGGGAAATTAGCAAAGTGGCTGCGTATTTTAGGCTACAATACTGTGTTCTATACCGGAGATGCGGATCACAATTTTTTGAGGAAGGCCGAGGACGAGGGAAGAGTTGCTCTAACCAGAAAAAAAGATGTGGAGGAAAGACAATTTTCAGGCCAGCTTGTCGTGATTCATAATGATCAAGTCCAGAAGCAGCTAGAAGAAGTAATAGATAAGCTGAATCTCTTTCCGGATTCAGAAAGGTTATTCAGCATCTGCCTGAGATGTAATGAACTGTTAATAAGGGTTAACAAAGAAGAAGTTTCCGGCTTGGTACCGGATCACATATACGCCAGTCACACCGAATTTCATATGTGCCCGTACTGTAGGGGTATCTTCTGGCCGGGTACACATATGGATAATGCTCGTCGCTATCTCAGGATGCACATTCAGCATCATCACCTCTGATTTTTTCAACGGCGTGTTTTAAGGCAGGCAGGATGACAGTAAGATTTTCCCGGACGGCCTTTGGCGAGCCGGGAAGATTTACAATTAATGATCTGTTCCTGATCCCAACCACGGCCCTGGAAATCATTGCATGGGGCGTTACTGCCGCGCTCGCCCGCCGCATTGCCTCTGCCATACCCGGCACTTCTTTATCGATTATTTCGTGAGTTGCATCCGGGGTCAAATCCCTGGGACTAACGCCAGTGCCGCCTGTTGTTATAATCAGATCAAGTTTCATTTTATCGGCGCAATCAATTAAAACATCCTTAATTTTATCCTTTTCATCAGGGATTATCATGGTACAGGTAATAATCACACCTATATCTTTCAACATCGATACAACTTCCTGACCGCTCTTATCTTCTCGTTCACCGCGGGATCCTTTATCACTGATGGTTACTACACCTGCATTGATTGCCAATGGGGTTACCTCGTCAAAACTGAAAAAATGATTTTATCCATTTTGAAAAATGTTCAAGAGACTGGGCGCACATGATTCGACAGGCACACTGCAATGGTATATAAAGTGGGCCCGAGTCGAAGGAAGGGATGAAGCGCAACACAGTATATGAGTCGTTTACTGTTGTTCTTTTTTAGATTCAGCTATGATTTTTTCTGCAATAAAGGGTGGCACCTCTTCGTAATGTGAGTGTTCATAAGTGAACGTTCCTCTGCCGCTTGTCATAGAGCGAAGATCGGGTGCATATCTAAGAATTTCAGCGAGAGGAACCTGTCCTTTTATGATCCTATTTGGTCCTTTCGATTCCATACCTAGGACTTTACCTCGCCTGCTGTTTAAATCACCAATTACATCACCCATGTACTCATCCGGGATTTCTATATCAATGTTAACAATAGGTTCAAGCAGCACCGGCTGGCAAGCCAGCACACCTTTTTTAAATCCTAGAGAGCCTGCTATTTTGAAGGCCATTTCTGATGAATCAACTGTGTGATATGAGCCATCTACGAGGGAAACCTTGACGTCCACGACGGGATATCCTGCGAGGACACCTTCAGCCATAGCTTCCACAATTCCTTTTTCAACTGCAGGCCGATACTGCTGCGGGATTACACCGCCGACGATCCTGTCAACAAATTCAAATCCTCCACCACGCGGTAGAGGTTCTATATCAAGCCAGCAATCTCCGAACTGTCCACGGCCGCCGGACTGTTTTTTGTATTTGCCTTGAATGTTTGTTTTACCCTTTATTGTTTCCTTATAAGGAACTTTGGGTGTTTTAAGTGTTACTTCGACACCAAATTTCCTTTTCATCTTTTCAACGGAGACTTCAATATGAACTTGTCCCATTCCAGACAAAATCATCTCCTTGGTCTGTTCGTCCCGGCGAAATGTAAGGGTAGGGTCTTCCTCTATTATCCTATTGATTGAGGAAACAATTTTATCTTCATCACCCCTGCTTTTGGGAGATATGGCAAATGACATAATAGGAGGTGGCGGGATAACCTTCTCAAAAATAATGGGTGCCTTATCACTGCAAAGTGTGTCACCAGTGACTGTTTCCTTGAGCTTTGCAACCGCAGCAATGTCCCCCGGCACAAGGGACTCTGCGGGCTTCTGATTTTTCCCCTCTAAGAAAAAGACATTACCAAACCTTTCAGTAATTTTACGAGCCGAATTAAAAAACGTAGAATCAGAAGAAACTATTCCGGAAAATACACGGAATAGAGTGAGCCTGCCGGCATAAGGATCGGCAATAGTCTTAAAGACTAAAGCTGAGAATGGTTCCGATTCTTTGGGCTTTCTTACCACACCTTCTTCATCTTTTCCTGGCTTTTTACCGGAAATAGAGCCGCGATCCACGGGTGAAGGTAAGGCGTTGATGATCAAATCGACCAAGGTTGCGATACCGATATTTTTCAGTGCAGACCCACACGCAACCGGGATGAGACCGCCGGATATCACACCCTTTTTTAGGCCTATCTTCAGTTCTTCGTCACTCAACTCCCCCACGTCAAGGTACTTATCCATAAGAGATTCATCTGATTCCGCTATATCTTCCACCATGTTTTCTCGATATTTTTCAACAGTATCTTTCATGTCGGGTGGGATATCTGCCGGCTTAAAGGTGCCCTTAAGATCATCAAAGATAAGGGCCTTTTTGGTTGTGAGGTCGACTATCCCCTTGAATGAATCCTCTTTACCAATCGGCAGGACCACGGGTGTGGCCTTTTTACCTAGTCGGCTGTTGATGCTCTCGATCGCTTTGATAAAATCAGCCCGTTCCCGGTCCATTCTGTTGATGAAAACTAATCTAGGAAGTTTGTACTCATCGGCATATTCCCATGCCTTCTCAGTCTGAAATTCGACACCGCCGACGGCATCTATAACGACGACGGCTCCATCGGTAATACGGAGACAATTCTTTGTATCATATGCGAAATTGGAATCTCCAGGGGTGTCAAGAAGGGTTATTTTATGTTTATCCCATTCGAAGAAATTTGTAGCTGCACTAATTGAAATATGGCGTTTCTGTTCTTCCGGCTCAAAATCCATAGAGGAAGACCCGTCATCTACCCTCCCCGGTCTGTCTGTTTTGCCGGATATATAAAGAAATGACTCACAAAGAGAGGTTTTTCCTGTTGCACCGTGTCCAATAATTGCCACATTTCTAAGAGAATTAGATTCGTATTTTGCCATGAAAACTCCTTTCTGCAACTACCCCAAACAATCGTTCTATGTGCTTGCGGTGTGTAGCGTATTCTTCCTTGCAAAGTCAAGTCAATTTTCTGCCGGTACAACAAACATCCCTTGACTTTTAGTTAGTTTAAGTAATATCTTAGTTTTGGATGGTAAAGGTTATTGAAAGACCCGGTCTTATACCGGTTTTTTTTTAAGAGGTTATGTATGTTTTTGTCTCTATTGGAAAAGGTAATTGGCAGTAAAAATGATCGTGAATTAAAAAGACTGTCTTTGATCCTTGATGAAATAAACAATCTTGAGCCGTCTATGCAGGCATTGAGCGATGGAGAATTAAGGGCCAAGACGCCGTATTTTAAGGAGAGATTAAAAGGTGGCGAGGAACTTGATGATATCATCGTGGAGGCATTTGCTGTCGCCAGAGAAGCCGCGAGACGAACTGTTTTTATGAGACCATTTGATGTTCAGGTTATCGGAGGTCTGGTACTTAATGAAGGTACGATTGCTGAGATGAAGACAGGGGAGGGTAAGACCCTGGCGGCAACCATGCCGCTATATCTGAATGCTCTGACTGGTGAAGGTTGCCACTTGGTTACTGTGAATGATTACCTGGCAAAGAGGGATGCGCAATGGATGGGTCCTATTTACACATTCTTGGGACTGTCTGTAGGTGTAATTGTCCATGGAATGGATGATAATGAAAGAAGGAAAGCATATCAGACCGATATAACTTACGGTACAAATAACGAATTTGGATTTGATTACCTACGTGACAACATGAAGTTCAGCCTCGAAGATTATGTTCAACGGGACTTTAATTATGCCATAGTTGATGAGGTGGACAGCATCCTTATCGATGAAGCGAGGACACCTTTGATAATATCCGGTCCATCAGAGGAGTCTACGGATAAGTATTATAGAATCAATCAAATAATACCGGGTTTGAGAAGAGATAAGGATTTCACAATTGATGAAAAAAGCCGTACAGTTGTCTTAACCGAAGAAGGCGTCTCACGGGTAGAGAAATATCTCAAGGTGCAGAACCTCTTTGAACCAAGAAATATGGAGCTACTTCATCACGTAAATCAGGCATTAAAGGCCCATACACTGTTTAAACGTGATGTTGATTATCTCGTACGAGATGGTCAGGTCATTATTGTCGATGAGTTCACGGGTAGAGTGATGCCGGGAAGGAGATATAGTGACGGTCTGCATCAGGCGCTGGAGGCAAAGGAAAAAGTAAAAATAGAACATGAAAATCAGACCCTTGCATCAATAACGTTCCAAAATTACTTTAGAATGTATAAGAAACTTGCAGGAATGACGGGTACCGCCGATACAGAAGCGGCAGAATTCAAGAAGATTTACAATCTGGATGTAGTCGTCGTACCGACAAATATGCCGATGATAAGGACAGATTATCCCGATGTCATCTACAAAACTGAAGCAGAAAAGTTTAATGCTGTCATAGAAGAGATCAAGGCATTACATAAAGAAAAAAGACCGGTTCTGGTCGGAACGATATCAATTGAAAAGTCAGAGCTGTTGAGCAGATATCTCTCGCGTACCGGGATCAAGCATCATGTCCTTAATGCGAAGCATCATGAAAAAGAGGCCGAAATTATCGCACATGCCGGACAGCCTGGTATGGTGACCATATCAACAAATATGGCAGGCCGCGGGACCGATATAAAACTTGGTGAAGGTGTTGCCGAACTTGGTGGTCTCCATATTCTCGGGACGGAGAGACATGAAAGCCGTCGTATTGATAATCAGCTTCGCGGCAGATCAGGCCGCCAGGGAGATATGGGCACCTCGCGATTCTATCTGGCCCTGGAAGATGATCTTCTTCGCATATTCGGTGCCGAGAGGATTTCATCCATAATGGATAAGGTGGGCATGGAAGAGAACCAGCCTATAGAGCACAAGCTCATTTCAAAGGCTATTGAAAATGCGCAAAAAAGGGTCGAAGCGCATAATTTTGATATCCGTAAGCATTTGTTGGAATTTGATGATGTAATGAACAGACAAAGGCAGGTGATTTATGAACAGCGCAAGAGGGTGCTTAAGGGCGAGGATCTGCAGTCAGATGTGGATGATATGTTGGAAGAACTTGTGGAAGAAATAATACCGCAATATGTTGATGAAAAAGCCCATCCTGAGGATTGGAATCTGAAGGGATTGGATGACGTCGCATTCAAACAATTTTCTTTACGATTGAACCTCGATGAAGAAGGTGGGAAGATGGGCAGGGATGCCATTGAAGAAGAAATTATTTCGAGGGTAAAGATGTTACTGAAAAATAAGGAACAGGAATACGGCAAGCCCCTTATGGATTATCTCATGAAGGTCATCATGTTACAGTCTATTGATGCACATTGGAAGGATCATTTACTGAGTATGGACCATCTGAAGGAGGGTATTGGTCTTAGGGGATACGGTCAGAAGGACCCGGTAAGGGAATACCAGAAAGAAGGCTATGAGATGTTCATGGATATGATCCATCGTGTCAAGGAAGACACTGTGGAAAAACTGTGTATTGTAAGGATCCAAAGGGAAGAAGATATCGAAGAGATGCAGGAACAGGCCAGTCAGGATTATGTCTTAAGCAGGGGTGAAGACATGTCAGTGTCGTCGACCGTGAAGAGAGAGACCAAGAAAGTGGGTAGGAATGATCCATGCCCATGCGGTAGTGGGAAGAAATATAAAAAATGTTGCGGTCAGTAATCTGCAGCAGATTATATTTGAATATGAAGTAGTCACTATAAGTGAAGGTGTCAGTTTACAGACCTCATGATGGAAGGTGTTCTATGATTATTGAAGCCTATGAAGGTATTACCATTCCCGGCTTTACGGCAAACGGCATTCATTCTGGTATCAAGGAAAATGGCATCAAAGACCTTGCTTTGATTTATTCTACGGTACCTGCAAGAGCCTCGGGAGTGTTTACGAGGAATAGTTTTAAAGCAGCACCTGTGCTACTGGATAAAATAAGATTAAAATCAGGCATTGCCCAAGCAGTTCTGATAAATAGCGGCAATGCCAATGCAGCGACAGGCCAAACAGGATATCAGGATGCAATGGCTATTTCTGGAAGC
>DATKLL010000011.1:0-6309 GCA_035542475.1 Syntrophales bacterium | reverse complement strand
GAGATTATGAGTTTAGCCAATCCGATGAAAGTGATTGTCTCTTTCGACCAGTTTACGGCCAGCGAGTATCATCAGATGTTGGATTCGGCTGATGTGGGTATCGCTTTCTATAGCTATACTTCCCCATACGCGTCAGCAGGTATAGATATGAACATGAAGATAATGGGGCTGTCATCGGGAAAGATAGCGGATTATCTTCAGCACGGCTTGCCCATTGTTGTGAATGAAATCCTCGGTCCAAAAAACTTAGTTGATGAGTATCGATGTGGTGTTTGCGTTGCACAAGCTGATGGCATAGCAGGCGCGCTCTCTTCAATATTTGTGGACTACGATACCTATTCGAAGAATGCGTGCAGATGTTTTGATGACCGACTTGAGTTGTCCTCCCACTTTCAAAGTGTCACCGAAAGGTTGTGCGTGCTTGAAACACAAATAAGTTGATATGAATAAACCTAAAGTATCTATTATTACACCTACATTTAACCGTGCCGCGCTGATCGAAAAGACAATCAAATCAGTCCTGTCACAGACCTACGATGATCTTGATTATATTGTCGTTGATGGTTGTTCTAATGATGGCACCGTAGAGATTCTGGAGAAATATGCCAGGCAGGGAAAGTTGAGGTACATTTCAGAGCCTGATAAAGGCATGTATGACGCAATCAATAAGGGTCTCAGAATAGCTACGGGAGAAATCCTGGCTTATCTTAATTCTGATGACATGTATTTCCCATGGACCGTCTCGACTGCGGTTGATGCTCTAATAAGTAAGAACGCTGACTTAGTGTGTGGAGACACTCTGGTTCAGACTATCGATGGGAAGACTATAAGAATCAACCTATGGCCGAAAGTGACGCTGGCTTACCTTAAGACAGGCCACTATATCGCGCAACCGACAGTATTTATGAAAAGAAATGTTTTTCTCGCTCTGGGAGAATTCGGGTGTGAGGTCAAGTTGCTTGGCGATTGCGAATACTGGCTAAAGGCTGTCGAAGCAGGATATAGGATCGAGAATCTGCATGAACTTCTTGCAATAGAATGCAATCATGGGGAAACGCTCAGATTATCATTGAGACAGCAGATAGAAGACGAAAAAACTATTTTACGCGCCAGATACAAACCTGCATTCAATAACAATGCTTTGATAAGCTTTTATGCGGGTATGAAGTTTGTCGAGAGGGAAATGGTATATCTTGCTTTCAAAATACTTCTTTTTCAAGAAGCAGGCAATGTACCCGCGTGGAAGAATTTCAGGAAGTCCTACCTCTGCGGATTCAATTTATTGAACTACTATTTATCAAAGGCAAAGATAGCCAACCTGTATGATTCTATTTGGCGAGTGGAAGAGAGTCCGACTTCTTTCGATTGTCCCGTTCAAGCAACATCTAACGCAAGAAGCATATCAGAGAATGGTAAGGCTTAGGACACGAGTAAAGAGAAGCGTGATCAATGTGTTTGAGTGTATATCTTTTCTACTAAATCGAAAACGAGGTCATTTACATCAGGTATTTGAACAGTGTAACTCAACTGACGATCTTTTTAATTTTGCGGCTGAACATATTGGCATAGGTCAAAATAGAGATGAATTCCTGAACTTCATGTCGTATATTATGGAAGAGAAGCCACATACAATCTGTGAGATTGGAGTTCGTGCAGGTGGCACAAATTTTATGCTCGCAAACGCGATTGCATCATGCCGGACAATTATCGGTATTGATATTCTTTTGCAGCATGTTCACCTTTTAGAATACTTTTGTCGAGAAGGCGTCTCCCAGTTCTTTGTTTCAGGTGATTCGTCTGATCCGCGTACGGTTCGGAAGGTTGAAAAATGCCTCGGAAATTGTTTTCAACTGGATGTTCTGTTCATAGATGGTGATCATAGTTATAAGGGAGTTGCAAAAGATTTTTATGCTTATCAACATTTGGTCAAGGAAGGAGGTATTATTGCTTTTCATGATATCTGTATGGATCATCGTCGTCGTTTTGGCATTGATACACCAAATGATGCCGGTGAGGTATATTTGTTCTGGGAAAAAATAAGAGGCAATTATAAATCTTTAGAGTTTTATTCAAGCACACATCAGAATGGATCAGGCATTGGAGCGATCACCTGGGATCCAAGCATACCTCTAATTAACTATCTTGAGAAATAAACAATCCTCATAATGGCCAGACAGCCAATCGACGTTCTCTTCTGATTGCAAGTATGGAAGGGCTTAGATGTTGAACGTTTGTATAACCAAACAGAATACTTGCTACGACCTCTACACAAGAACGGGCCCAGACTTGCGGTCTATAGTAGAATCTTCCAATATGAGATCCGGTCCAATAGGCCTGTGGGAAAAATACAATTGCGAAGTCCGAATACTCGAAGCGACTGATGACTATGAATGTAATCTTGGAAGAAGATACTGGGAAAAATACACGGCGGGTTGGGAAATCTGGCCTAAGGGCGCGGTGGCTGAAAACGTTGAGGACGTTAATTGGGCGAAGTATGACGTAGTGATTGCGATCGACGTGGCTGTGCCACGCAGAATCATTCGACGCTTTCCAACAGTTATGTGGTGTTACTATTTTGTGGAGGGTGGCCCATTGGGCATAGAGACGATTTTTCGCGGCAGCCCTTTCTATGGATACAACGTTTTTTTCAACCACAGATGCGCCAAGTCTTTGCTGAATTGTACCTCAAAGGCCAGTGTATATATGCGTAAATATAAGAGGGCTGTTCTTGACTTCCCCTACTATCTTCAGTCTCCTACTTCCGTCAGAAGACTATATGGGGACTACCAGCTCGCTGATAGACGCGGAATCGTCCTGGGACATCACAGTTATCCCGTAATCAATTCAGATGAAAGGCGCTTGCTGGATAATTTCGGCGGAATAAGAGATGGATATAGAACAATCAGCGACATACACAGACTGGAACTGCAATCGAAGTATTTTATTATCCACCCAGACTCTAGGCCCTGCGCTGGGCTGGCTCTCGTTGAAGCTATATCCTCTGGCTGCTTGGCTCTGGCGCCGCGCAAGAAGCTCTGGGGTTTTCCAGACCTTATTGAGGAGGATTTGGATTATACCGATTTTAATCAATTGTCTCTTGTTATGAACAGACTTGAACAGGATCAAAATGCGTTCATTAGAGCGGTAAACAAGCAGCAAGACAAGGTGGATAAATGGTTCTTTTCTTATCCAACAGCTAATCTTGAATTGATGCTGGACTGTTTTCGACAATCACGATGCAGCCGATTCCGGCAAAAAATCAGCGAACGCATGTCTGTTGCCAAAGGACTGGCTGGAAGACTGATATATTCAGCAAGCAAGAGATTGAGTGCAAGCAGTTGTGGGTCGTGAACTGTTTTTTAATCAACAGCGAGTTGAATCATGCCGTATTTGTTGTGATGAAACCCCATTATGATGAGCCAGGTCGCTAAATTACTCCTGAGGGAGTATCTGAGACACATTTACCGAATAGATAGAAAAATAATCACTTTTTTAGGTACACGCATTTTCGACGGTCTGCATCCGAAGAATGTCCTCAACTATAGATACGAGTTTTTCCTCGAAAATGTGGAGCCTCATGATGTGCTGCTTGACGTAGGCTGCGGAACAGGATTGATATTGAATAAGGTAGCTGCGAGCATCGACAAAGGGATTGGTATTGATTTATCAAGCGCAAATATAAAATTATGTCACAAATTGCACAAGAAACATAATCTGGAATTTATACAGGGTGATATTCTTCAAATGGATTACCAGGAACTGAGGAAGAGCGTTACGTATAATGCAGCAATTTACTCTCACGTTCTGGAACATGTTCAAGTGCCGGAAAAGTTGATGTCGAGAGTTCGAGCGGATAAAGTACTGATCTGCGTACCGAGCCAAGAAAACTGGCAGACCCAATTGCTTAAGCATCTTGACCTGCCGTATTTTAGCGACAGAACTCATTTCAGGGAATACACCCGAGAGATGTTGGTGCAACAATTGAAGGCCGTAGGCTATAGGATTCATTATATTGGATTTAATAACGAGGGGGAAATAGTCTGCAAAGCTACTCTCAATTAGCGTTGAATACTGGTAGTTGTTTCGGGGTCAAGGATATGCCCCGATACAATAGGAGTTACACGGATTGACCGTAATTGAGATTCCTAAGACGTTTGAAGAAATACCGAGATCATTTATGGATAAGAATGTTAACTTGGTTTTTTTGGGTCTTTTTCCTTACCCTCACGGAATGGCTGGTACAAAGCGTATTCAGCATGCAATCGACGCTTTCAAAGCGGATTTCAAGGTAATGATACATGTAATTATACTGTATCAATCATCAAAGCAGAATATTCTCAAAGGAGAGTATGAGGGTACGGTTTACGAGACGATGTTAGGCGACTTGTATGGAATGAAAAAGGCGATATTTCTGCCGCTGCTTTATATCCGCACAATTCGTGCTCTTAAGCGATCATGGAGGCGTGATTGCAAGAATATTCTTTATAATTATGGGTCTATAACGGTTGACAATTTTATTGCGCTTCTATATGCAAAGCATCTCGGCTACAAGATTGTCCTGGATATCGTGGAGGATTATGATGCGGCAAAGAGTATTTCCGTCACCTTCCTGAATCGGCTCAATGTGGCTTTCATTAGCTGGCTTGAAGCAAAGGCAAAGGATGTAGCATCAGGAATTATTGTAATCAGTCGCCATCTCGAACGCAAGTACGCTAATCTCGTCCAGGGAAGTTTGCCAATCCATTACAGACCAATCTCCGTCGATATGAAGCGATTTCGACTTGTAAACAATGCGAAAAAAAATGGCGTGTCTCTTCTTTATGCGGGGACCTTCGGCAAAAAAGATGGAATTTTGGTGTTGCTTGATGCTTTTAATAAACTGGCGGCCAAGAGAAAGAATGTCCGGTTGACATTATCGGGTCGGGGTACAGCCGAGGAAATGCGGGCCTTCTTTTCCCGTATGGAACTGTCACCATATAAGGACCGCATTGATTACAGAGGATATATCGATGAGGAGGAATATTACTTTTTATTAAGTTCTATTGATGTTGCGTGTATGACGCGCATTGAGCTGGCTTATGCGCATGCGGGGTTCCCATTTAAGCTGGGTGAATTTTTGGCAAGTGGAAAGCCGGTCATTGCCTCTCGCGTGTCTGATGTCGAAAGTTTTCTAGCAGACCGTCAAAATGCGATGCTGGTAAGGCCTGGCAGCAGCGATGAAATCGTAGAGGCTGCCGAATACTTGATAGATCAGCCAGAGGCTGCCAGGAAAATAGGTGAGGAGGGGCGAAAAGTGGCGGGCTCAGTATTCGACTACAGGGCTCAAGGGGAGGCGTTGTTATCGTTTCTAAAAAGCCTATAATCATCATGATCAATATCGCGGTCGGCATCTGCATAAAAGCATGGTGCTAATGAAGAAAGATCCATTGGTGAGTGTAATAGTTCCGACCTATAACCGTGCACACACGCTTGAGCGCACATTGGGATCAATCTATGCACAGACCTTTCATGACTATGAAATAATACTGGTTGATGACGGTTCCACTGATGGGACCGGGGCCTTCATCGAGAAGCTTAAGAGAAATACCTTAAAATATGTTTTCCAGGAGAACAAAGGCGTGGCCGAAGCAAGAAATACGGGAGCCCGCAACAGCAGCGGAACATACGTCGCCTTTTGCGATTCCGATGATTTCTGGCTGCCGAAAAAGCTGGAAAAACAAATGCGCCTGTTTACCGATGATACCGCGTTGGTTTATTCAGATGTTTACCTTTTCGAAGATCCAGCCAGACCAAAGGGAAGGGGTTACGAATTTATGACTCCGTATCGCGGATTCGTATACGCCGAGCTCCTAAGAAAGAACTTTATCGGCACATCTTCCGTCGTAGTGAGAAAATCACATCTTAACAAACCATTCGCAGGGCAGACATGTGAGGACTGGCAGATGTGGTTGTCTGTCGCAAAACACGGCCGTTTTGATTATGTTGATGAGCCTTTGGTCTATTACTACGAGCACAGTCAGGGACTGAGTAAGTCAAAGGCCCGAGTTGTGGAGGCAAGGCTCGACATCAGGAAGCAGGAGATTAGGTCCCTGCAGGGCGAGACTGCCGTGGATAGAGAGCTTATGAAGGATGTGAACCGCCTGATTAAAAAAGATATGTTATTCCTCTACCTTCTGAAGATGCTGCCGGAAAAAATTATGAAACGAATAGACGAAATTTATTACAGTTCAAAAGTCGTAAGAAAAATTACGACTAAGACTCCACTCAGCAGCTAAATCACTCAAGAATCCTTTGCATCAAGTAACGAGG
>DATKLL010000010.1:0-8268 GCA_035542475.1 Syntrophales bacterium | reverse complement strand
TGATCTTTACCCAAAAAAGTGGACACCCAGTTAAGTTTCACACGCTCTCTTTTCGAACTCAGCCGGAGAACAATAGTTCAGCGATGAGTGTCTTCTGACCCGGTTATAAAATACTTCGATGTAATCAAAAACACTCCCTTGCGCCTCCCGTCTCGTCCGATATTTCTCAAAGTAAATGAGCTCCGTTTTCAACGTATGAAAGAACGATTCCATTATAGCATTGTCATAACAATTACCAGTCGAGTTCATGCTCGGTACAAAACCGTATTGATGCAAAAGGTTCTGAAATGCATAACTGGCATACTGGGTTCCCCGATCGGAATGAAATATCAAACCCGCATCAGGTTTCCGCTTTCTGAGTGCTTTTTGTATAGCATCATCAAGAATCACATGACTTAACCTGTCAGCCATCGACCAACCAACAATCTGCCGATCATAAGCATCCAAGATTGCTGCCAGATATATCCAGCCTTCCTTCGTCCAGATAAAGGTAATGTCAGAGAACCAAACCTTGTTAGCAGCTTCTGTCGAAAACCTCCGTTTCAGAAGATTATCTACCACCAGAAAGTCGTGACGGGACTTCGTCGTCGCCTTAAACCTGCGCTTCGTCTTTGCCCTGATCCCGTTCTCCTTCATCAGCCGGGCAATGCGATTCTTCCCACAGTAAACACCTTTGTCCCTGAGTTCCGCCGTGATCCGGGGACTGCCATACGTCCCGCGGCCCCTCACGTAAGCCTGCTGAATATATAGCAGCAACCGCTCATTCTCTCTCTGGCGTACACCGTTACTACGCTTCACCCATGAATAATAACCGCTCCTGGATACATCCAATAACCTGCACATCTTCTTCACCGCAAATTCGGAACGGTGCCTGTCAATGAACTGATACTTTACCTTCGGTGCTTTGTGAAGATGGCCAAGGCTTTTCTTAAGATCTCCTTCTCTTCCTTTAAATCCTCATTCTCCCGCTGCAACCGCCTCATCTCTTCCTCTGGAGGCTTCATATGACCCTTACCGGGAAATGAATGCTCCATATCGGTACGATATTTACGCCTCCACTGATGAAGCAGGTTCGGATGGATACCCAGGTCCTTTGCTATATCCCCAACCGAACGCTTACCTTCATTCATCAAGCGAATGGCCTCGTACTTAAAATCCTTATCAAAATATCTATGCTCCTCTCCCTTAGCCATAACACACCTCCATCTTCTTTTTAATAACTGAAACTCTTCGGTGTGTCCACTAAATCGGGGGAAGACCAAGCCGTAATCTTCACTTCCCATCATATATCAAGGGTCACAAGGTGTTAGAAGTTTGCAGCACAACACGAATTTAATCTAATGACGTGAGTGTATTATGGGATAAAAAGTACTACTAAAACGAATCGGTCACGCTTACTGCTTTCAATAAATATTCAATTCCTTGTGAAGGAAGTTCTCCTATTAAGGCATGAAGGGCTCCCTAATAAAAATGAAAGGATGATGTATTGCGGCTAGGAATCTCTCTGATATATACGAATATGTCGTTCTTATATTATGCGTTTGGATTGGTATCACTGTGAAATTATAGAGATATTGGATTATGATCCGGTTTTGCTGAGAATCTCGCTCTGGACGCCAAATAATATCAATGGTTTATCTAAGGTAGCCTCTAAAAAACACCACACCGGACACAAAAGTGAATGGCTGCTGTGTTTTTGAAACAATAGAAATGAACAGACCCACTCGCAGGGTGCTCAAAAGGAAAGGCAGGTGGCAAAAAAGAGAAGAAGAGTGATCCTGGTGAGCGGTATTTCAAACCAGAATACCACGACGACCGTTACCATATCCGTTTGCGTGAGAGAAGTGATTATGTAGCGCCAAGATACCATGGCTGTTGCAAGGGACCGAATACTTTTCTGCAAGGATTTTAGGGCATTGGAAAAATGAAAAAATTATTGAAATAATTAAAAATTAATCATTGACTTTCATTGCGTGACATTATAAATTTATATATAAGTTTGGATTAGACATTTTGAAGTGCAAAGGTGGCCACCAAGCCTTTGGAGTCTTGGTGGTTTTTTTCTTTCTGTAACAATCCGACCTCAATAAGTTCTAAGAAAAGAGGATGCAAGTAATGTCAGAAGGTAAAGTGAAATGGTATAATGAGCGTAAAGGCTTTGGATTCATCGGAAATGATAATGGCGGTGATGTATTTGTTCATCACAGTGCCATTAAAGCCAACGGCTCTAATATACTCAATGAGAGAAAGCATTTCAGTTTCGATGTTCGGCAGGTTTCAAGAGGTTCATCGGCGGAAAACATGAAACCCTTATAAGTTCATAATCGTTGGGGGAGAGGTACTTCTCTATGTATCAATGCTAAGAGTACCTTTTCTTTAAAAAACTGCAAATGCTATTGATTAATAGGCTCTGATAATAATGAATGCACGCTGGGTACTTGATACCTTCTGGCCGGAACTTCCACAACTCGATTTTACAATCGTAGCAAGGTGGTGGCCTTGGGACTATTACTGTGTATCGACAATACGTGTGTGGGAAGATACGTCAGGCCTCATATATAAAGGCATAAGACCAAATTCCATCGCGTCAATGCAATATGTAACCCGTGTCTACAAGTGTGATAAAAAGGGGATAATTAAGGAAGACCATTGTTCTTATTCACAAGAATATCCTGATTCAGTCCTGGCAAGGAGGGGACACAAAGAAGTAGTGAGGTTAATGGAAAAAGGCACGCTGGATTTAAGCAAACAAGTTTCATAGGCGTGGTGACATGGAATTGGCTGTTCCGTTTCATGTTAGAAAAACTATTAAAATTATAATATACAAAAAATATAAAAAATCAGTTTTTCAAAATCAATGAACGTGAAAGATGATCTCTTACGCCTGTAAAGCCTCAGAATTAGCATCTGAAGAATTGAGTGATTTCTGGACATAGAAAATTGTCTTGACTTTTCCAAAATTGAGCATAATATGAAACGAAAGAAAGTAATGCACGCTCCTGAAAAAATTGATGAGCTTTCTTCCCATATAGGGAAACAAAAAATCATTGAAGCCCTGTCCATTACTCTGAGACAGGGTTTTTTGTTTTAAATAGAGTAAGAGTCTAGACTAGTTGAGCACAGTCAAATGTGCTAAAAAGCTAGTTATGACCATAAGTAACAAGTGCATAAAACGTTCGAGAATTTCTGGGGCCAAATTTAGAGAATTTATCAGGTACTTTTCTCTCGATGTGGACGCTCACAAAATAGCTTTCTTAACCTGGTTAAACCGAAATACAGTTAACCGTTACTTGCTCTTGATCATAAAAAGGATCGCCGAATTCTGCGAGCAGTCGTCTCCTTTTTCCGGAGAAATCGAAGTAGACGAGTCGTATTTCGGGGCCAAGTGCATTAAGGGAAAGCGTGGTCGCGGTGCTTATGGTAAAACTCCCGTATTTGGCATTCTTCAACGTGGAGGTAATGCTTATACAGAGATCGTTCCCGATTGTGCCCGGAAAACCCTGCAGGCCATTATCCGCGGCAGAGTAAATCCTGACAGTGTCATTTACTCTGATGCTTGGCGCGGTTATGGTGGCCTGGTTGACTTGGGATACAAAAAGCATTATCGTGTCCATCATGGAAAGGGCCAGTTTGCGAATGGCAAGCGACATATTAACGGCATTGAATCTTTCTGGTCATACTCAAAACGGAGACTAATGAAGTTCCATGGTATACCAAGATCAACCTTTTATATTCATCTCAAAGAGTGTGAGTTCCGATTCAACTATCGGAACCAAAATATCTATAATGTGGTCCTAAAAATGCTGAGAAATAATCCGCTCAGCTAGTCTAGACCCTAGAATAAAATTTAAAAAGCATGTTCACGATAAATACTATTTCTCGAAGAAGGAGAATACAAAATGAATATACACATAGTCGAGCAAGAGAATAATTTTGTCAAGCTGCACGATAATGTATGGGAAAGCGGTTGGTGGCAATTGGACGAAAGTAAAGCTCAAAAAATCATTGGCGGTGAAATTTATTTCCATAAAAAGAGACAAGAACCTTCTTTTTATGGAGGAACTGTACTTGGGTATAGAGTTGAGCAAGAGGAACCATACCGGGGAAGAATTGTTTTCAAACTCCAATACAGACACACATGCAGAAATGTTAGGACAGATAAAGTTGGCTGGTCCAGGGAGATGAAGATAATCGGACCGGAATAGTAAAACGAAAGGGTTAAAAAACCTTGACTGAAGATCTGCTTGATTACTGGCTCCGGATCATAATGCCGCTTTTTCCAGCGAACGCCTGGATTGTTTCGCGCTTCTCCGACGGCGATTATGAAATACAAATCGACTGGAGACTTGAAAATGACCTGCACCAATCTAACAAGCGTTCCCGGAAGATCCTATTGATAATCCAGGAGGAAGCCATTGACGATTATCTCAACAAGAATAAGGCCGAAAGGGAATTATCTGACATCAAAATGGGGAAATGGATTTCTGAACGATATAATCATTTCAATCCTGATCAAGGTACCCAACCATCCAGGTATGTATCCGCCGACAAATGGAACATCTCAAAAGATGTGCTCAGCACATGAAGCTTCGGGAAAGCACATCAATGTCCCTTAAATTCAAAAGTATCTTTATAACAAAACTATTCCATTCCTTCCTTTACCGGGTTATTCATTTCTACAGTTTATCATTCATAATGAAGATCGAAAATGAAAGGACATGGCTTGACTATTTTAGGAGCGGCGGAAGGATTCTTTTGTGTACTTGGCATCAGCATTTCTTCGCCGCTATACGACATTTTCAGGATTACAGAGATTTTAAACCAGCTTTGATGATCAGCAAAAGCTTCGACGGCGAGCTTATTGCCGGCGTGGCCGAGAAAAGCGGCTGGCACGCGGTACGGGGTTCTTCTTCACGAGGTGGAAAAGAAGCCTTGAGGAATATGATCAATCATTTAAATCAAACAAGATTGGCTGCACATATCGTTGACGGTCCGAAAGGACCTGCCGGAACTGTAAAAGCAGGAGTGATTCAGTTAGCCCATGCAGCCGATGCCGCTATCATACCTTTCTATGTCTCTGCCGACAGGGCATGGTATTTCAATAGCTGGGACAGTTTTTTCATCCCGAAGCCATTTGCCAGGGTTGTCATCTCTTTTGGGGAGATGATCAAGTTTACTCCCGCCGAAAATTCGGCCGTATTCGAAAGTCAAAGGCTTTATCTTGAAAAGATCATGCGACCGGAGTTGAGGATAGACCCCGATAAGAAATCAGTATCCTCCCCTCCTGTACATGAATAAATGAAAATAGACCTTTGAGGATTTGCTGAAAGGCGGCACGCTCAACGCATGCTGCGGGACCGGTACGACTTCAGCTCGGATGAGCCAGCGGGATACGGGAACTGGGAAAGATCTTTCCTTCCTCTCCTCGCGCCTGAATTGAGCAGCGAACCCGACGAGAAAGAGTGAGCATGTCGTTCTACGGTTTTTTTCGACAGTTTTTTCAGACACGGGCGCTTCCCCGGGCATCTTAAGCGGCCCGACCCTTCGCCAGATTTTGGTGCGGGCATCGTGTAATTGAAATTTTCCAATATCCGCCTTTCCAACTTTTCACCAAGAACATTTTCGATGGTCCACACAAAGGCCCTTTCAGGGCGTGTCACAAAGGTGAACGCATCTCCTGTCCTAGCGGCCCTACCAGTGCGTCCGATGCGGTGCGTATAGGCATCGACCGTGTCAGGCATGTCATAATTGATCACATGCGATATTTGGGAAACATCAATGCCGCGGGCCGCAATATCGGTGGCTACGAGGATCTTGTATTTTCCGCTGCGAAAACCATTGAGCGCTTCCTGACGTTTATTCTGAGGCAAATCTCCTTGCAATGATGCCACAAGAAATCCCGATTTCTTCATCTGCTTAGCCAGGCGGGTTGCCCGGTCCTTGGTGCGCGTAAAGACTAGAACCGACGCCATCTTCGTGCAGTCCAGAATCTTCATTAAAAGAGAGGTCTTTAGGTGCGGATCAACGGGATAGATTGCATGGGACACTGTAGATGCAGGAACCGAGTCGCCAATTCGGACAGTGGTGAAATTGTGCAGGATTTCCTCTGCAAGGTTTCGGACGTCGTCGGGCATAGTGGCCGAGAAAAGCAGCGTCTGCCGCTGAACAGGCAGGTGTTTTAGGATATTCCGGATGTCGGGCAGAAAGCCCATGTCGAACATCCGGTCTGCCTCGTCAAGGACAAGTACTTCAATGCAGGACAAATCGATCCTGCCCTGATCTATGAGATCGATCAGGCGTCCGGGACAGGCTACAATAATTTCGGCTCCGCTGCGAAGCTTTCTGATCTGTGTGGTCTGATTCACACCGCCATAAATGGTGATGCTCTTCAGCTTCGTATAGCGGCCTAGTTGGCCGATTGTCTCGTGCGTTTGCTCCGCCAGTTCCCTCGTCGGTGCCATAATGAGCGCCCGGATGCGCCTCTGCCGCCCTTCCATCAGGCGTTGGAGGATCGGGAGGACAAAGGCGGCGGTCTTTCCCGTTCCGGTTTGTGCCAGTCCCATGACATCGCGGTTCTGAATAATGGGTGGTATTGCTTGCGTTTGAATCGATGTGGGCTCTGTGTAACCGAGGGCCTTGATACCCGATTCAATCTGTGGGTGTAGTTTAAACAACTTAAAATTCATTTTATTCCTTTTTCTATTTATTGACAAACTACAATCTTTGTCAGTCCGCCATTGGGACGGATGATTGATTATTGATGTTCAATTGTTCGAGGTGCCCCTGGACTATTCGAACATGCGTGATCCATTGGATTTCGCTTCTTTATCTTACCTTTCTACGGACAGCTCTGGCGATGGTGCGTATCCGTTATGGCAGTAAAAAAACCCCCTGGATAAGGTTCCGGGGGTTTGTACTCTAAACCAGAGTTACTTTTTACTGACAGAGCCTCATGATATGTATGCACACCTTAGTATCTGCGACCGCCTCTGCTGTTTCCATTTCTGAATCCTCCGTGTCGACCACCATCCCGTCTCTGGCCTCCCTGATCTTTTCTGGGCCTGGCCTCGTTGACGACGATCGTGTTGCCGTCAAGTTTCCCTCCGTTGAACATTTCGATAGCTTTACGGGCGCCTTCTTCTGTTTCCATCTCCACAAATCCAAAGCCTTTGGATTGTTTTGTATAGTTATCCTTGATAATGGTTACCGCGGCAACTATCCCCGCAGCGGTAAAATTATCTCTTATGACATCTTCGGTAGCATTCACCGTGAGATTTCCTACATATAAGTTTTTTTTCATTTCCTTCTCCTTTTTTTAATGGTTAAATGTTGTGTACACTCCGCACTGAGGATCACCGGTACGCAGGATTATTAGTAAAATGAGAAGAGGCACTCCCGATATGTTATGTCTCGGTACCTCTTCTCTAGAGAATCTTACGCGGCCTTTACATTGTTCGCCCTTTTCGACATCGAATTTTACGCGCTGACCTTCATATAAGGTCTTAAGCCCATTGTCTTGAATCGCGCTGAAATGAACAAAAACATCTATACCTTCATCGCATTCGATGAATCCGAATCCTTTTTTGTCATTAAACCAGTTCACTTTACCTTCTGACATTGTTTCCATCCTCCTTTCTCAAAATTCTCTTAAGTCGGATTTCCACAGTGGTAGAAAGAAAAAAACCACCACGCTCCTAAAAAAGCATGGTGGCCATCCTTTGTATTTCAAAATGTCTTAATCCAAACTTACTTAGTGGGCTGCACCATATTGCGTCCTTTATCGAAAGTCAAGAATTATTCTCTCATTGCATCCACTTTTTGATCGTAAAAAAAGTGGCCAGCGAAGATAACGCTGACCATGTGATATGGTTTGGCGTCCCCACGGGGATTCGAACCACGGTTACCGGCGTGAAAGGGCTTCCTCACTACCCCACCTAATATTACCAAAATCAAGCCGATTCATTATACATCATACAGCGGTTTAACTAATATAACATATTGATTATATGTGACTTTACGAGAGCAGAGTCTACAAAGGTAGTGCAATATGTGAAGCAGTATGGATCAATAATGACCTCATGCATACCGTGCATTAGAGTACATTAGAATGCATTAGAATACATAACGTTTTGTGTCCACTCTTGTGTCCACCCCAGAATTATATTTTACTTGACTTCAGAAAATATTCTGGCATTTTGGAGTTACAACTTCCATTTGGAGACGCAATATGGAATTAATAGACAGATTTTTCAAACCACCAGCCACCAG
>DATKLL010000009.1:0-24601 GCA_035542475.1 Syntrophales bacterium | reverse complement strand
CGTCTTTTCCAGGGGTGCCGTCGCGCCAACGCAATGCACATAATCGCGAGTTACAAAAATCCTGATATGGATTTTACCGTGCGGCGTATCCACTGAACCTGAAACAGAGCTCTCCGATGTAGAAAATTTATCTGCTCTGCCGGGTTTGCCGACACAGTCCAGGCTTACTTCATACAACCGGGGTGTGGAAGAAGCATAAGGATCGCATTTGCTGACAATCTTATACGCTGTTTCCTTGCCGGCCCACATGGCCCAGATCATAGTATCCGGGTTGGCAGAATTGAATATCTGCCTTTGCTCACTGGGGGTAAAGACGCGGTTGATGAATCGCAGATTCCTGCTCTTCCTCATGTTGTGCGGATCGGTCAGATCCACTATGTCGTTGCCGATGTGAATTAAAATAGCCTTCCTCCATTTGTGCCAGTTTTTTGATAATCTGCGCCGCGTAAAAACGCTGTGCCCGGAGACCGTTTCCTTCTGTCAACTCCGGCTGCAGTATTTCCATATTTACGGTAAAACGTTCGCCGAACCTGGGAATGAAACCATAGGTCTGCTGACCATTACCGCGCAGATAGATACACATTATCTTGCAGTCTTCGAATTCCTTGACGAAGCGTCCCACACCGTAGGAATAACCTTCGATGTTTACCCTGCCGGTCCGGGAGCGCCCTCCCTCCGGGAAAATCAGAATGGTCTGTTTCCATTCCAGAAGGGCATTGCACTCATCCAGTGTCTTTTTCATCTCGTCGCGGTTGCCGCCGCGATTGATCGGAATGCACTTCGCCAGATAGCAGATAATTGCCAGGAGTATATTTCTCTGAAAATTATTCCTTTCCGGCAAATTCCAGGGAAGCTGTCCGAATTGTGTAAGATGACGGGGCAATGAATACAGCGCGTATGAAATAATAAAGGAATCAATCATAGTAAGGTGATTGGCGCAGATGATCCATGGCCCTTCGTGATCCCTGAAGTGCCGGGAGCATTCCTTCCGGACCTTTCGTATATCCTTCACTCGGTATCCCATCAGCCGGATAAAAGCAAAGTAGAGCGGACCGAGGAGAAAAATTGCAACCCTGCCCAGGATGTATTGGATGAGCAGGGGGGTCTGGCGCGTTGTTTTTTCCATATAATTGATCTTATCCTAATTTGGTTTTAATAATGGCTACGGCGTCTCCGATGGTTCCTATCTTATCGGCTTCATCATCTTCCACGGTAATACCGAAGGTGTCTTCACACTTTATGATGACGTCCACTAGTCTTGCGGAATTGACCTTCAGGTCATTCAGGATGTGCGTATCCTTTGTTGCCTTGTCTAAAAGGCTTGGGTCCTTGGTGTAGAGTTTCAGAATTTCGAGCATCTTGTTGAAAATAGTCTGTTCATCCATCTTTTAATAACTCCTTTGATTATTATTCCATGTTTTAAATATCAAACAACTGTTCACATCACCAAAACCGAAACCGGCCTTGGCAATGATGCGTAAATCGTACAAGTCCATGCACTTGCGAGGCACTTTATCTTCAAATTCGGTGATATCGGGGTGTATATCCTCGCAGTTGGCGGAAGGATGTAGGAATCTCTTGTATAATTGCAGCACCACAGCAACACTCTCGATGGCCCCCGCCGCTCCTAAACAATGGCCGACCAATGATTTTGTGGAATTGATATAAGGAAAATTTTTGGGACCGCGTTCCAGGGCGACAGCCCAGTTTTTTACTTCCAGGGGGTCGGCGAATGTAGCCGTCAAGTGACCGTTGATCGCGTCGACTTCGGCGGGTGTGATACCGGCATCCGATATGGCAGCTTTAATGCAGCGCTTGACCCCTTCCGGATTTGGTGCGGTTATAGAACCGCCCATCCGGTGACCACCGCAATTCACTGCACCTCCGAGCACTTCCGCATAAATCTTTGCCCCGCGCTCCATGGCTGATTCCAGATCTTCCAGGACCAGGATTCCGGCACCTGAACCGGGCACAAACCCGCTTGCCGTGGCGCTCATCGGCCGTGATGCAGCCTCCGGGTTATCATTGAATTTCCGGCAGATAACACGCATGGCATCAAATCCGGCCCAGATGTAGGGAGATGCCCCTTCGGATCCGCCAGCCAGTATACGTTTAGCTAATCCCGTACGTATTCTCCACATTGCTTCTATGACCGCTTCGTTGCCCGTGCTGCAGGCGGACGAATTTGAAGTCACCTGGTTTCCCAGGGCCAGCAAACCGGCGATACGGGCACTGGTGCCGCTATTCATAACTTGCTCGACGATGCGGCTTCCCAGGCGGCGTACCTTGCCTTCATTGACCATGGGGACAACTGTCTTGGCGATTGTATCCATGCCGCCGATGCCGGAGCCGACAATCACACCGGTATCCCAATCTACATTGTCATCCGCGTAGTCAGGCACGTCAAAACCGGCGTCTTTCCAGGCATCCACCGCACAGACGGATGCGTATCCGATATTATCATTGAGGGACATCAAATTTTCATGGTCGAAGTAACTCTCGCGGATTCTCTGGAAATCCTGAGGTACACCGCCAATCTGACATCCAAAATTCAATTCTTTAAGCTCGGGAACGAACCGGATACCCGAACGTCCTTCCCGCAGGGCCTCTTCGAAATTTTTTAAACCATGGGCATTGGGAGCCGCTACCCCCATTCCCGTAATAACTACCCTTCTTTTCACCTTAAACTAATCCTCCATAAAAAAACATTTACTACTAAGAACGGGAAGGAACTCCCCTTCCGGCCAGCATGCCTGAACTTACCGTTTCGCCATTTTCCCTTTCCATGCTGACCTTTGATTTCAAATTTCCCATACGGAAATAAACTTTCTGGCCTCTGACGATTACACGCTCACCGGGCTGTACAATGCCGGTAAACTCCACGCCTTCGGCGAGAGTAAAAAGCGTCATCATCTCCTTCATTGACTCAAGGGGTATCCCTCTTTGCTTCATATTCAGATACAGGCCAAAGGCGACAACCCCCGTTTGCGCCATCGTTTCAATAAGAATGACACCCGGCGTGATCGGTTGGCCGGGAAAGTGTCCCTGATAAAAATACTCGTCCTCGCGAAAACGGTAGGCGCCTACAATATGTTCATCATCCAGCTCCAAAATTTCGTCTATAAAACGAAACGGGTATTGTTGGGGGACGCTATTCAGAACCTGGACCATCGTGTTCCGATCAGCCGCCATAGAGCCCTCCGTTCACATGGATGACGCTGCCTGTAATGTATGAGCCGCGTGTGGCGAGAAAAGCGACTACTTCAGCCACTTCTTCGGGGCGTCCTATACGGTTCAAAGTAATATTGTCAAGAATTCTTTTTTGCACCTCTTCAGGAAGAGTTTGTGTCATTTCCGTTTCAATAAATCCCGGGGCTACGGAATTGACGAGGATATTTCGTCCCGCCAATTCTTTCGACAGGGATTTTGTGAAGGCATCAATGGCCGCCTTTTCCATTGTGTAAGGAATCTGGCCGCTGTTGCCGGTATGGCCCACCACGCTCGATATATTAATGATACGGCCTCCTCCCTGACGCAGCATAAAAAGGCGGATGATCCGCTTGGTCAGGTACCAGGTTCCGCGCGTCACCGCGCGCTGGGCGTCGTATTGTTCAATTTTCATACTGTTGATGTCAGCATTCACGGAAATTCCGGCATTGTTAACAAGAACGTCCACGCGTCCCGCTGTTTCCTTTATCTTATTGACCAGAGTTTCTACCTGGTTGATGTCGGTAAGATCCGCTTGGAGAAGAAAGCCATCCTTGATCCCGGAAAGGAGGGCCTTTGCCTGTTCCTCACTTGACCGGTAATGAATGCCCACCTTAAATTCTTCCGACAGCGCCCGGCAGCATGCCGCGCCAATTCCCTTCCCGCCGCCGGTTACAATTGCCACGGGCTTTCCGTTCATGAGCTACCTTTCATCATTCCGCCGACAGCGTTGATGGATTTCTCCGGGTAATCGGGATATACAATACCCTGAAATATGCCGGTGCGAGCGTCTTTGATCTGAGTTATCAATTCATTGTCCACATATATATCAGCATTAGCGATGGCAATGCTTGCCCCAGAGTCTTTCAGTTGTGCGTAGCGTCTCACATCAATCTCGTACCGGACGCATTTATTAAACGGACGGATCTGTCCACTAAAAATGACCTCGCCGCAGCCCAGCGCCCTACCGGAGCCCAGAGCGCCCCGCCAGACACAGTAAAAGCCCAGTAATTGCCATACGGCATCTACACAGAGACAGCCAGGATGAACAGGATCCCCGGGCATGTGGCATTGAAAATACCATGCATCCAGCCTTACATCCTGTTCGGCCTGTATAGATCCCAGTCTGCCGTTGTGCTTGCATGACAGTATACGGTCAACCATCAGGAAGGGCGGCGCTGGCAGTCGGGCTTCAAAACCTGCAGGCGGGTCATCCACCAGTGTTCCATAAGAAAATGCGATAAGATCTTCCATTCGAAAATAATGGCGATTCCTGAACTCTTCATATGTTATCATACTTCTTCGACCTCAAGAACCATATGGACCCAGGACAACCCTGCTCCGACAATGGAAAAAGCCACATTATCGCCGGGCCGAAGATCGTTCCAGCGCTGGCTCAAAGTAGAAGGTGCCCCCGAACAGCCGGTGTTTCCAAAAAACTCCACATTGTGCCAGTGGTTGTCTTGAGCAATAGAGCAGCGTTCGCATACTGTTTGGAGCATTCCTAAATTCGCCTGGTGTCCGATGAAAATGAACCGGTCACCGTTCAGGGAATAATGTTTTTGCAGCAGGCGTATGGATTCTGTCGTCTTACGGATAGCAAAACCCTGTACAGCATTTCCGTCCTGATAGAAATAGCCCGTCCAAGAGGAAATACCCACCTTTTCCCATTCGGATGGTTTGGTGTCATAGTGACATGAAGTAAAGGCGGTGCGAGCCGGGACGGTAGCCGAAACGATGGTGGCGGAACTCCCGTCGCCGAAAAGGACGGCGGATTTCCGATCGGAATAATCCACACGGCCAGTGAGGTTTTCCGGATTGACTACTAAAACATAGGGAGGCAGGACCTCCGGCTTCATGCTACTCAAGAAATTGATCTGTGTACCGAAGGTAGTGCAGGCCGAGTTCAGATCAAAGCTGGGGACCTCGATTCCCAATTCTGCGGCTACCATAGAGGCCTCCGCGGGAGCTGGGTGTTCCGTAGTGCTGCTCCCTGAAATAACAAGCCCGATGTCTTCGGCCTTTATTCCTGCCCGGTCAAGGGCCATCTGTGCGGCGGCAGCGCCCATTTTCGCGTTATTGTATAAGCTTGCCTCAAAGGCAGCTCTCGGGTCTTTGTTTTTTGTATCCTTAATATATTCCAGAGGAAGAACCGTGTGGCGAGTTTTAATACCCACTCTCTCTAAAATCCATTCCTCGCTTGTCCCGATATCCATCTCTTCCAAAAATTTATTGGTGATGATGTTCTCAGGATGGAAATGGCCCATACCGTGAAGATAGAGTTTACTCATACAATCTCCCTGCCGATAATCATGTTCTGAACTTCTCGCACACCTTCGTAAATATCAATAATGTGCGCATCCCTTGCCAGCTTTGATATTTCATATTCCTGCATAAAACCATATCCGCCGTGCAGGTGAAGTCCTTCGTTCGCGCAGAAAAGTGCGGCCTCCGCAGCGCAATTCTTTGCGAGGGACGCATAAATTCCCCTGTCTTCCGATCTCTCCTGAACTTTGAAAGCGGCCTTCATTAAGGCCATTTCCGAAAGCTCCACTTTTTTCCACATCTGCACCAGTGTTTCCCTGGCAACGGGCAGGTCGCATATCCTCTGTCCGAACTGCTTGCGTTCTCGTGTATACGCGAGCGTGACATCCAGCGCCCTCCTGGCGAGGCCGACACCAATAGCCGCCACCATGGGCCGCGCGTAATCCAGGACGTCTATTACATACTTGAATCCCTGTCTCCGATCACCGATTATCTGGTTCTCTTTTATAAAGACATCTTCGAAGGTAACAGCGGCCGTGTTTGATAAACGCTGTCCCAGTTTGTCTTCCGGTTTGCCGATGATGACCTTTCCTCCTCCCGGAAGGTTTATTTCCTTGCCTTTAGCTACATTGTCCGGGTCTGAAGGCAGGACCGGCAATGCGGGAACGATCACGCAGGCCATAAAATTGCTTGCCGGCTTCCCGACCTTGCAAAAAACGGTGAACTGCGATGCGTATGAGGCATTGGTTATAAAGCACTTGTTTCCGTTGAGAACATATGTTCCATCGGCTCCCTTTTTGATAAACGTTGTCATGGCAGAATTATCAGAACCGGCGCCTGGTTCCGTCAGACAGAAAGAAGCTATCATGGGCTTTTCCACAAAGGGCCCTAAAAAAGCAGCCTTCTGCTCGTCTGTACCGTGCTGGGCAATGACCGTATTCGCCAGATCGTTGCACATTGCCGATGTGGAAATGCCTGTATCACCGTAAGACAGCTCCTTAATGATCAGGGCTGTCGACACAGGATCGACCTCATACCCTTTAACCGATTCAGGAATGCTCAGGTTCAAAATGCCGAGACCCCAGGCTTTCGTGATGATATCCCAGGGGAAATTGTGATTTCTATCTAATTCCAGCACGTGCGGGATAATTTCATTCTTGACAAACTTGTTGACGGTATCCACATACATCTGTTGATTTTCGGAGAGGGTAAAATCCATTATAAAGAATCCTTCAAGATTATTTTTGCACAAAACGTCATAAATAGAGCATTATCTGTGCCATTAGGACAGCTCACAGGACTTAAAAACATAACTCTCGATAATAATAGATGAATAAGCTATTCAAGCAAGTGTGTCGGGAGCTTCTTAGATACGCATTTTCCGGGCAATATCCGTGTAAAATTTATGCGGTGCGAACGAAACTACGCAGAAGGACAGAATAAGGCTCAATATCACGTTTGTCGATCTGAATAAACAAGAAAAAAGGGTTACATTTTTATAAAAGATTTATCTTGACAAGGTAAAAATAGATGGAGTATCTTCCCCGCAGCTAGAGAAGGATTGAATTACCAACGTCAGAAAAATTTTTTTGAAAGGGAGGTAAAAATCGATGAGAAGACTTGTTGCAATCATTATTTCCATTCTTTTCTTAGTAGCGTTGACTGGATGCCCGTCTGCACCTGAAAAGAAACCGGCTGAGCCTGCCAAGAAAGAGGCGGCGGCACCGGCACCAGGAGCGCCGGGAGCACCAGCACCGGCACCGGGAGCGCCAGCACCAGCTCCGGGAGCACCAGCACCAGCTCCGGCACCGGCAGCGCCAGCACCGGCAGCACCTGCACACAAGTAATATTATTAATTTCCTGAAGGAAAAAACAGCCGAGTATGTTATACGCATGCTCGGCTTGTTTTTTGCTATTTCAAAATAAATATACCTTCTGTCTTTCTTGACTTCCGTATCTTTTGTCTATATTATCCCTTTTAATACTTATCTAAGAAAAATAATGATTTATGGAAACTTTTACATTAGCAACAGTTAGCCTGATAATTTCCATAGCATTGATTATCAACAAAAAAAAGGTTCCCACGCACCTGTACTTTGCTTTTTTGTGTGTAGCGCTTTTTTTCCATAAAGGGGGAGGCTTTTTATATGAAATACTTAATAATGATTTCTGGAAGGTCCCCAAATATCTGGGGTTGATTGCCATCCCCCCCTGTTCTGTGAACTTTATCCGCTCTCTTCTCCACGAACACACCTTTTTATTAAAAAGAGATGTGGTATCCACCACGGTGTTCAGCGTATTTCTTTGTATGACTTTTTTCTCACCGCTGTATAATTGGGCATATCTGGAAACATTCCTTTTAATTTATACCGCATCCACTCTTCTTATCTGTTATCTAGCCATTATCAGCTTTATTATGAAAAGGCCCATTGGTGTTGAAAGGACGCGAATGGTGTATCTGTCTGTCGCATGTGCCGCAACAGCAGTCCTCAGCACTTTTGATATATTCCATTATTACGGTTATTCCTTTCCTCCCATCTCAAATCTCTTTATAGCTATACTGTTGTATTTTGTTCTGATTCTTATTACGCATCCCCGTCTTCCCGAATTACATGAAATCATGGCAAGAGCGCTTGTTGTATCTGTCATCACTCTCTTTGCGACAATTACTATTGCCCTTATTATCGGGCTGTTCGGAAAAGGGGAAGGCCCGCCCTTTACCCTTGTATTGTTGGCATCCTTTATTATTGTCATTGCCACAGAACCTTTCAAGCTCGTCTTAAAAGCGATATTCAACTATATATACCCTGAGGGAAAAGACATTTTTACTTCTCTTTACGCTTTTGATGAAAAGCTGGAGAGAGAAAAGACTCTCCTTCTGGAGGAGATGGCGCCTGTATTAGCTCATGAAATACGTAATCCCCTGGGTTCCATCAAAGGCGCCGCGCAGTACCTCAGATCTGAATCGAATACAGGGGAGAATCAAAAGCTGATAGATGTAATAATAGAAGAAGCAGACCGTCTGAACGGCGTCGTTTCTCAATTTCTCAATTATGCAAAACCATACACCCTTAATTTGAAGATGCAGGACGTGAATCAAATTATTGAAAAGGCAGTATCGGTCATTGAAGCAAGTCCCCGGCTGGATAACATTGTCATTGAGAAGGAATTGCGTCCTGATTTGCCCCCTATGTATGTGGATGCGGAACAGCTGGTTCAGGTTATTCTGAATATTGCGTTTAACGCTATAGAGGCTATGCAGGCGGGAGGGACCTTGATTTTCAGGACATCAAAGATTGACAGCAGCGACGGCGAAGCGGTAGGCATTTCCATAAGGGATACGGGAAGAGGGATAAAAAAAGAGGAGATGAAAAATATTTTTAAACCATTTTTCACGACAAAGGAAAGAGGCGTCGGGCTTGGACTCGCGATCTGCCAGAGGATCATTAAGAATCATGGCGGCCACATAAAAGTTAAATCTATCCCCATGCAGGGGAGTATATTCTATATCAGGCTGGGTGTTGCACCTTAACAAAGGCAGGCTGTTGAAAATTCAGGTGTATTATGTCGGATAAAATACTAATTGTTGATGATGAACTCAATATGAGACTGGTCTTGAAGGCCTTGCTGAATAAGGAGGGGTACGATGTGGTCACGGTATCGGATGGCCTTGAGGCTTTGAAAGCCCTCAAGAATGAAGATATAGAAGTCGTTGTGACCGACCTGAAAATGCCGAAACTCGACGGCATGGGCCTGCTGGAAAGAGTGATTCGTGATTACCCTTCCACGCCGGTGATCATTATAACCGCTCACGGTACTATTGCCACGGCTGTAGACGCATTAAAAAAAGGCGCTTTCGATTATATTACGAAGCCGTTTGAGAGGGATGAATTAAAAAATATAATACATAAGGCCATAAAGACCCGGCGCTTGAATGAAGAAGAACTCGTTGTCAGTCCTGATGAGATAGACCGGCAGGGGATAGTAGGATCAAGTGAACCGATGTTGAAAATATATGATACCATCAAGAAGGTAGCCCCTACATTGACGAGCGTGATGATTACCGGTGAAACAGGTACCGGGAAAGAGCTCATAGCCTATGCCATTCATATCAACAGCCCCCGCAGGAATAACCCGTTTGTGAAGATTAACTGTGCCGCCATCGCGGAGAACCTTATTGAAAGCGAGCTTTTCGGTCATGAGAAGGGGGCCTTTACCGGGGCGGTGTCCACGAAGCAGGGTAAATTCGAACTGGCGGACAAGGGGACATTGTTTTTGGATGAAGTGGGAGATATCCCCAGGGAGATGCAGGTGAAGCTCCTCAGGGTAATCCAGGATCATGAATTCGAACGCGTAGGAGGGCTGCGCACAATCAAGGTGGATGTCAGGTTGATTTCCGCGACAAACAGGAATCTTCTTCAGGATGTGAAAGAGGGTAGATTCAGGGAGGATCTATATTACCGGCTAAACGTTTTTCCCACGCACCTGCCTCCCCTTCGGGAAAGAAAAGAAGACATTCTTCCCCTTACTGACTACTTTATCGAGAAATTCAATAAAAAGTTAGACAGGGCGGTAAAGCATATCGATTCAAAAGTGAAAGATGTCCTTGTAAATTATGATTGGCCCGGCAATATCAGGGAACTGGAAAATTTTATTGAACGTATCGTTCTCATGGCCGGTGGAGACACGATTAACTTTAAAGATATTCCGTCGGAATGGAAATCGGCTGCTGAGGCATATTCCATTTCCCAGACAGTGGGACAGAAAAAGCCTTTCAAAGATTTCGTGAAGAGTCATATGGAAGAGGTAGAAAGACAGACAATCATACAGTGTCTGGAGGAGTGCGGCGGTAATGTGACCAAGGCAGCACAGCGTCTTGGTCTCAGCAGGAAAGGCCTGCAGTTGAAGATGATAAAATATAATCTTCGCAAATAAAAAAGCCTATATTATTAATAGCGCACCTCACTTAAAAATCTATCATGGAGTGGATATGAAAACGCTAATTTTCACGAGGCAGGACGTCGAAAAAGTATTAAGCCCGTCGGTGGCCAATAAGACTATTGAAAAGGCATTTAAGGCATATGGCCTCGGTCAGGCCGATATGCCTGCAAAGAGCTATCTCTATTTCGAGAAGGGGGATCTGCGCGCCATGCCGGCTTACATTCACGGACAGGGTTTCGACATTGCCGGGATAAAAAGCGTAAATGTGCATCCCGAAAATGCCAAATACAATCTTCCCACGGTCATGGCGGTAATCATCCTCATTGATCCTGAAAACGGATATCCCCTGGCCATATTGGACGGCACATATCTTACCAGCGTCCGAACCGGCGCCGCGGGAGCACTGGCAGTAAAACTATTGGGCAAAAAGAAGTCTAAGATCGCAGGATTTGTCGGCTGCGGCGTTCAGGCGCGCACGCAGTTGATGTGCATACTGGAAGTGCAGAAACTGAAATCCGTTAAAATATGGCAGTTCGAACCGAAGGATCGGTACGCCCCACGATTCAAAGACTGGGTGGATAAAACTTACGGATTGGAAACAGCAATCTCCCCGGATATTGATGAAATAACGACGGGAGTAGATATCCTTGTCACTACCACGCCATCCCGAAAGCCTTTGGTGAACAGGGTTTCGCCGGGTACCCATATCAATGCCATCGGCGCGGACGCGGAAGGGAAACAGGAGATCAATTCTAAAATTCTCAGGCAGGCGAAGCTGGTCATTGATGATTGGGCCCAGGCATCGCACAGCGGTGAGATCAATGTACCTTTCCGAAGAAAACAGATTACTGAGAAGAATATTTATGCCAGCCTCGGAGAAATCGCCGCAGGCAAGAAAAAAGGAAGAACATCTGAAGAGGAAATTACGCTCTTCGATTCCACAGGACTGGCAATTCAAGATGTGTCCTGCGCATACACCGTTTATAAAGCCCTCAAAGACAAACCGGGGATCGAAGGGATCGAGCTTTTTTGATTCCAAGGTAGAGCAGGTGAAAACATATGAAAGAGAAAGCCATTATAACCGCGGCCATCACCGGAAGCATCCATACCCCGACTATGTCGGATTATCTCCCCATCACCCCGAAGCAGATTGCCGACGAGGCCGTGAGGGCCTATGAAGCAGGGGCTGCTGTCTGCCATATACATGCGCGCAACCCTGAAACAGGGCTGCCTGTTCCCGATGTCAATCTCATGAAGGAGATCATCACGGATATCAAGAGCCGCTGCAACATGGTCATTTGCATCACAACCGGGGGAGGATTGGGGATGACTACAGAGCAGCGTGTTGCGCCGGTGGCCCTCTACAAGCCGGAGCTCGCTTCTTTTAACGCCGGTTCCATCAACTTTGCCCTCTTCCCGGTGATCCCGAGATACAAAGAGTGGAAGTTTGAATGGGAGAAAAAGTACCTGGGCATGACGGAAGACTTCATCTTCCCCAATACCTTCAAGTCCATGAAGGAGTACTGCGCCAAATTTAATGAAACGGGCACAAAACCTGAGTTTGAGATTTACGATGCCGGCATGGTGAACAACGTCGCCTTCATGATCCAGGCCGGCTATGTCAAGGCGCCCGTCTATATCCAGTTCGTGATGGGTGTCCTGGGAGGCATCACCCCGAGTTCCGAAAATTTGATGTATCTTGTGGACTACGCGAAAAGGATGATCAGTGACTTTGAATTCTCTGTTTGTGTAGCAGGCCGCGCCCAGTTCCCTGTCTGCACGCAGTCGCTGCTCATTGGAGGGAATGTCCGGGTAGGCCTGGAGGACAACCTCTATCTCGATAAGGGAAGAATGGCGAAGAGCAACGCGGAACAGGTGGCCAAGATAGCCCGCATCGCCAAAGAGCTGGGAATTGATCCGGCAACACCCGACGAGGCCCGAAAGATCCTCGGACTTAAAGGGATCGACAAGGTGAATTTTTAGTAACTCTCGGCTGTTGAAAAACGCCCATTTGCTTTGTTGCGCTTCGACCCTCAGTGCTCACATATTTGCAATATATGCTCCGCACTTCGGTCCTCGCGCGCCTCGCATCTGAACATTTTTAAACAGCCTTTGGAAAATGTGTTTTTCAATAGTTGGTTTATTGTTCCGGTTTTTCTAGGTGGCTGGTACGAACGCCGATAAGGCGTACCTTCTTTTTGAGTTCCACCCGCTTGAGGCAGGCGAAGGCAGCCTTTCTTATATCCTCTTCTGAATCCGTCGATTGGCGGAGGGTGTGTGCCCTTGTCAAGGTTTCAAAATCACTGAACCGGACCTTGACGGTGACAGTCCTTGCCTTGAAGCCGCTCTCCTTCATGTCCGCGACTACCTCTCTCGCCAATTCGGCAAGGGTTTTAGCAATTGCCTGCCAGTTGGAAACATCCTTCTGGAAGGTCGTTTCCCTGCTTACTGATTTTGGCTCCCAGTGGGTTATAAGGGAGCTGTCATCAATCCCCTTGGAGGCACGATAGAGATAATCTCCATATGAAGGGCCGAATCTGTCTGTGAGGGTCTCCAGGGGCAAAGAGGCGAGGGTCCCTATCGTGTCAATCCCCATGTCTTTGAGATATTTTTCTGTCTTTGGACCTATCCCCCAGAGTTTCCTGACCGGCAACGGATGCAATATTTTCGCTATATCATTTTCCAGGATTATGGTAAGACCGTCCGGCTTATTCATATCGGAAGTTATCTTTGCAAGGAGCTTATTAGGGGCAATACCTATCGAGCCGGTAAGTCCCGTCACTTCCTTGATTTCCTTTTTAATTTCTTTTGCAATTTCATCTGGGGGTTTGTCGATCCCCGATATATCGAGAAATGCCTCATCAATTCCCACGTCCTCAACGAGAGGCGTAAACCTCCGGAGGATAGCTTTTATCTTCTGGGATTCTCTTGCATATGCTTCGTAATCGACAGGCAGAAAGACCGCGTGAGGGCACAGGTTGTAGGCAGTCTTTAAGGGCATGGCGGAATGTATGCCGAACTTTCGCGCCTCATAAGAGGCTGTGGATACGACACCTCTCTTGGTGGGATCACCGCTCCCTCCGATTACCAGAGGCTTGCCGGTTAATTCGGGGTGCCTTTTCTCCTCCACAGCGGCGAAAAAGGCGTCCATATCAATGTGAAGGATTCGTCTCAAGGCTCATCATTAAAGTTGATCACGATTACCGTTTTGTCCTAAAGACCTTGTCATGTAGAGAGGCGAAGCCATCCTTGCCTGTGGCGAGCATCAGAGTCAGGGGCATTGCCTTCTTTCCCAGCTTGACCATCTGTTCTGCTGTTTCTCTGATGTCCCACTGGGCATGCCTGTCCCCCCGGAGGCGGGCGATATGGTACAACTCTCTGGCATTGATCTTCATGGAAATCCGCTTGCAGTGCGCATTGGTGAGGATATAGCCGGCCGCCAAAGGGGCATCCAGTTTTATTCGCTCATATGCATTTTCTGTTTTGCCGATTATCCGCCGGAACTGTTTATCCATGCCGATCTCCTTGATCGCGGGCGGGATGGTTATGCCGAGGGATGGATCATACTCCTGGCCGGTGATGGTCGCCATACGGTGACGTTTCACCTGGGCGAAACAGCTTGCGCTTGTTATCAGCTCAAAATGAAGATCGACGTTTTCCAGTTCCCGCAGAACGGGATCGTGGGCCTTCATGTGCCTGAAAGCGGTCTTGATCAGATTTTTTTTATCCCGCCTATCCAGGGAAGAGGCAATTTGCAGGCACTGTGACATCGGTAAATTTGATGAAGAATGGATAAGTGAGGCTGTGATTCTGTCATCCGCCGCGGGCGTCGCATGAATAAGACGTACTGGTTTATCGGAAGCAGGTGCTTTTCCCATCCTTTTCTTACCGGCCAGAGTCTTTATCCCTTCCTTCAATGCCTGTCTCGTCAAACGGTCATAGTCCGTGGCTTCAGTGTAACGGATAAGTGAGGGGGCGACCTCCTTTGTTGCCTCAAAAAGTTTCCGGCTGTATTCCTGCGCCTCTGTTAGGGGATGCGCTGCAAGGCGGCGGAGCATCAGTTCCAGATTCCTTGCGTTGATGGTCATACCCAATTGTGTTTCCATGGCCAGGGAAAGAATGTAACGGGCATCTTCCTTTGCCCAGCCTTCCAGCATGGACCTGTTTGCCGGGTCAGCTGCCAGGTCTTTATTTTTCTCAAAGACATAAGGTCTGAGCTTATCGTATAGTTCATGGTAAAAATGATTTTGTTCCCGGATGGTGCCAACATATATCTCTTCCAGGCCAGACCGGCTAATTTCTTCGGGGATGACAAAGTCATCCTTGAGAAGGACATACCGCTGTGATTTTTCCGTGTAAGAACAGAGGCGGAATTTTTCAATTTCTTCCACGAGAAGACGGGAAACACCGATTACATCTATGTTGAAGACGGCATGTTCGGCAATGGAGCTGTGCCCCATCTCAAAGACGATGTTCCTGTTGGACTGGCGCGCCTTTTCAACTTCGTGCCGGGCCAGCTCTCTCAGTTCTTCGACGGACCTGGGACTGCGGCTGATCCGGGCATAAGCAGCGGAGACAGTCTCCGGCGTCAGGTTTTTCTGCGCGGGATGGGATTCCTGAAATTCCTTTATCGTTTCATAATCCAGATTGTAGCCGGCAAGGATAATCTTCACGTTTGCATCCTTTCGATATTTACCACTTGACAACTTCCACATGGGAGAGCGTGCGTCCCAGAAAACTTTCTCCGATCGTCTGAAAGTGATAGGGTACATCAGTAACGTAGTATCTGTATTCTGGGAGTGTATGTGCAGGGTTCCCCGAATTAGTTTCATTTAATAAATGGGCAGTGATGGCGGCCATAGCCTCCGCAGAATCCACAAGCTGGATTTCCGGTCCTGCAACTTCTCGTATGAGGGGTTTTATAAGGGGATAATGGGTGCAGCCCAGGACTAGGGTATCTATGTGCTCAGCGAGAACCGGCCTGAGATATTCCTGGGCGGTAAGGAGGGTAACGGGATGGTTCAGCCAGCCTTCCTCAACCAGGGGTACGAAAAGCGGGCAGGCCTGGGAAAAAACGCGGATATTTGGATCCTGCTGATGAATGGCTCGGGCGTAGGCGTTACTGTTGATGGTTGCCGGAGTGCCGATAACGCCGATAGTACGGGTTCGTGTCTCGGAGATGGCTTGACGGGCTCCCGCATCGATCACATCCAACACAGGAACCGGAGAAAGGTCTTTTACAGCCCGGTAAGCAACGGCGGCCATGGTATTGCAGGCGATTATGAGCAGTTTAACATCCTTCTTCAGTAAGAATTGTGTTATCTGCACGGCGAATTGCGTGATCGTCTCCGGTGATTTCACACCGTACGGCACCCGCGCTGTATCGCCGAAATAAACGATGCTTTCGAACGGCAGACGCTCCATGAGGGCGCGTACAACTGTAAGTCCGCCGATACCGGAATCAAATACACCTATGGGACTGCTGGGAGCGGGCTGCATAATCTCTCCTTAACATTGAAAGAGAATCTTATTTAGCATAACCTCATAAAAAAGCAAAGCCAAGAAGTATGAATTCAATCCAGCTTTATGTTGAAATGATATGATAAATGAGATATTTTCCATTAGATTGTAATTAAAGGAGCATTAAATCCCGCACGCTTAATTTTTCACTAAGTGAAAGGAATATCAATGCATACCCCGAAAATCCAGAATATCCTTTTTTACTCGGCTTTAATCCTTGTTTCTCTCCTTTTTCTGTATGTCCTCACGCCTTTTTTTTCGCCGCTCTTCTGGGCGGCTGTAATCGCAAGCATTATCAGCCCTCTCTATGAGTCGCTCAACAGGAAGTGGAAGCGGCCGAGTTTGTGTGCGGCGGTCGTTTTTTTGATAGTTGCCGTTATCATAATCCTGCCGGGAAGCATCATAGGAAGTTTGCTGTTTTCAGAATCCATGCGTATGTATGAATCACTCAGCAAGGATAGCGGTAATATCGACAGCATTGTCAAGAGTGTTACTGGCGCTGTCAAAGATAATCCATACATTGCCCGTCTGCACATAAACGAGCAGTTCTGGACGGATAAGATTTCTGAAATCGCCAAGAGTATTTCTAACTATATCTTTGTCCAATTGAAGGACCTCACACAGAATACGCTTGTCTTTATTGTTCAATTCGCGGTCATGCTCTATACATTGTTTTTCTTTATTCGCGATGGAGACAAGTTCCTGGGAATGGTCATGCGGATCTTTTCTCTGGGGCAGGAAAGGGAAAAAGTCCTCTATGAGCGTTTCGTAGCCACGGCAAGGTCAACTTTGAAAGTGACGTTGATCATCGGCGGCATTCAGGGATCACTGGGAGGACTTATCTTTTGGATAACCGGTATTGAGGGGGCTCTGATCTGGACTGTTGTGATGATAATCTCATCTATTGTCCCCGTTGTCGGCTGCTCTATTGTCTGGGTTCCTGCCGGTGTGATTATGCTGTTTACAGGACACATATGGAAAGGAGTGCTCATTTTGGCTTTTGGTGTCTTCGTGATCAGCATGGTGGACAGCCTATTGCGTCCCATACTCATCGGACGGGATGTGCAGATGCATCCTTTATTGATATTTTTGTCCACTTTGGGGGGAATTTCATTGCTTGGATTTTCCGGCTTCGTCATCGGCCCCATCATTGCTTCCCTGCTGCTGGCAGTTTGGGAGATGTATGATAAGTATTACCGGGATTCTCTATCCAGTGACTGACGACCCCGTAAAAAGTCCATATGCTGCGTTGCGCTTCTCCTTTCGTCACTGCGGCGTACGTCTTGTGTATGCCTCATTCCTCAAGATTCGCGCGCCTTGCCTCTGGCGCTTTTTACAAAGTCGTCTACTTTTTTTACACAGGACACAATCTTTTACAAAATCATCAATGATCAGTACATTTTTTAAATTATGAGGGTTAACTGTCTGAAGGTTTCTTGTTCGACCGTCATTGCATAATGCCGTGTATAATTATATGGGTCACGGCAGAGATAGAAGCCGCCATTGGTATCGTTAAAATCCATGCCCAGACAATGTTTCCCGCCACTCCCCAGCGAACCGCCGTAAGCCTCCTCGTTGAACCCACACCGACAATGGCGCCTGTGATGGTGTGCGTTGTGCTCACAGGGATACCGGCGATAGACGCCCCGATGATGGAGATGGCAGCCGCGGTCTCCGCGCAGAACCCTCCCATGGGCTTAAGCTTTGTGATCCTTGTACCCATAGTCTTGACGATGCGCCATCCTCCGGACATGATCCCCAGAGCGATGACGGCATAACATGAAATGATAACCCAGTAAGGAATGTAAAAGGTCGGCCCGAGATAACCTTGGGTGAATAGAATGATGGCGATGATTCCCATGGTCTTTTGTGCGTCATTCGTGCCGTGGCCCATGCTGTAGATTGCGCACGAAGCAAGCTGCAGTCTTCGAAACATCTTATCCGAGCCTGTGACCGTAGAATGTCGATTGATATTCAAAACGATGATCATCAGGCATAGTCCCAGAATTAAGCCGATTAGAGGGGACAGCACGATAAAAAGGGCGATTTTGATGATGCCGCTCCAGATGAGGACACTGGTTCCCCCTTCCACGATTCCGGCGCCGATGAGGCCGCCGATAAGGGCGTGGGAGGAGCTGCTGGGCAGTCCAAAATACCAGGTAATGATATTCCAGGTAATCGCGCCAACCAGGGCGGAAAGGATGAGAATATTGTCAACGATAGCAGGGTTAATAATCCCGGTGCCGATGGTCTTGGCCACCTGCACGCCGACAAAAAAAACGGCGATGAACTCGAATGTTGCTGCCCACAAGACCGCATTCCTGGGTGAGAGGACCCTGGTCGAGACAATGGTCGAAATTGCATTGGCGGAATCGTGAAAACCGTTGAGAAAATCAAAAATCAGGGCGATGGATATTAGAAAAACAACAAAAGCGAATGAATCGGGCATAATGGTTTCGGATGAAAAAGAATGCTAGGAAGAACGAATTATTAAGCGGTCATCAGGCATGTTTAAGGACGATGCCCTCTACTATGTTGGATACGTCCTCACATACGTCAATAGCCTCTTCAATACGTTCGAAGATTTCCTTCCATTTGATGAGTTCGATTGCATCCTTTTCGTTTTCAAAGAGATCGACCATCGCCGATCTCAGGATGATATCACCTTCGTTTTCGAGGGTATTGATCTCTACACAGGCGTCTATGATCATCTTGGACTTTTTCAGATCTCTCATGCTGCAAACGATCAGTTTCACTTTCTTGATGGCCTCATTTAAAATCTTTGCCTGATCGATGATTACCTTGGTGGGCTGCTTTACCTTATAGAGGTGCATTCTGGCAGCAGCAGCTTCAATCATATCCATGATACTGTCCATCTTATTCACCAGGTCATATATGTCTTCTCTGTCCAGGGGGGTGAGGAATGTCTTGTGCATCTTTTCATAGGTTCTGTGGGTGATGACATCCGCCTCGTGTTCCAGTTCTTTGAGTTTGGTTATTTTAGGCAGGGGGTATTCATAAGTTTCAACCATGCACAGAAACATGTTTCCCCCTTCTTCAATTTTATTGATAAGTTCTTCAAAAAGATCGTAAAATTTTTCTTCTTTGGGAATGAGTCTCATTGGATCTGCCCTCCATAGCGATTTATTATATGCGATCCGTGAACAAAAGGGGTCTTGTCGGTGTGTTTATTTTAAAGCTCAAATATTGGCGTATGCTATCTACAGGATTATTGCCAAAAAAGCAATAAGTTTTGACCACAAATTTTTGATGGGAATTCCGTAAATGGATCCGGATGAATTGCCTTTATTTATGTTATCTTATCATATTTTGGTCTACCTGGATAGGCATCCATGTGTGTCTACCGGTGGGCATCTTTGATGATCCGCTCAATCGCCTGGTTAAAACTTAAACCGGATCGCTCTACGGCAGCAAAAAATCCTCCGTCCGGAGAAAGGCATGGGTTTGTATTTACCTCCAACACCCAGGGCATGCCGGATTTATCGATCCGAAAATCGACCCTTGCGTATCCCCTCAGGCCGAATATACGCCAGCACCGGAGGGACAAATCCGTCAACTGACGAAGTAGCGGTAAATCCTCCTTCGAAAAATCAAAACACCTTGGCGTGTGTTGGTATTCGAAGGAGTCTTCCACCCATTTGGAGCGGTAGTCTACGACCCTGGCCTTGCCAGAAGGATAATCGTCAAACAGAATCTCAGCATGGGGAAGCACATCCGGCCCCTCGTCTCCCGCCAGAAGAGAGATGTTAAATTCCCTTCCCTCGATGAATTCCTCTGCAAAACATGCCATACCAAGATTTTCCTGCTGGGATAGTACGGCCTCTCTGAGACGATGGTGATCTTTTGTAAAAAGGATGGAATTTTCATTCAGCCATGAGGAGGCATGCTCCCAGACGGCCTTGACGATATATGTGCCTTCGACAAAGGAGCCGCCGTAGTGCTCATCGGGTAAAAAAAATAGCGGAGTCGCAATACCCGCAGCCTGGAGGAATCGCTTGGCAAGGACCTTGTTCGAAGTAAGAAATTGTGCATCCGTTTTGGCGCCAGTGTAAGGTATCTTGAGAAAGTCCATGAGGGAAGGAGCAATGTGAATCAGACTGCCCTGGCCCGCCGTCGTCTCGACAAGGTTGAAAATGAAAGCCGGCCGGATTTCCTTCAATATCTCGATAGTCTTTGAAAAATTAAGCGAGAAAGGGATGATAATGGGCTCATATCCAAGATCGGAGAGGATCGATGCAACAAAGCCGGCCTGAACGAGGACATCCTTTTCATCCATGCCGGCATCTTCCGATACATCGCCATGTAAAACAACAACCTTCATGAAATACCCTTTAGCAGGATGATTCAGGAAATGCAGCGGTAAGAGTTTGGCGCCGGGTGGAAGATTTTACGGCACGGGAGACCGGCGGACGGAGATAGAGACGTTTCAATGCTGATCGCATAATCATGTCGATGAGATTGTGATAGGTAATTCCGGAGAGGTTGCAGATAATAGGAAGATCCGAATGCTCCGGATGCAGACCGGCTAACGGGTTGACTTCCATGAAATTCGGTATTCCCTGAACATCGGCGCGAAGATCAACCCTGCCTGCATCCCTGCAGCCGAGGCCCCGCCATGCTGCAAGGGCTGTTTTCTGTGCCATTTTTGCCATGGGGTCATCGGCCAGGCGGTATACGACAAACTCCTCACAGTTCTCTTTGTTCACATAAGAGTAGACGTCCTTCTCTGCATTATCTTTAAGATGAACTTCCATTACCCCGAGTGCTATTGCGTCCTGTCCCGTACCGGCAATACCTACTGTGAATTCCCGACCGGGGAGAAAATGCTCAATAAGGATAGGCTGCCGGAATGTGGACAAAAGATTCCGGCATACATGGAAAAGCTGCTTTCGCGAATTAATCTTTGAAGCGGCAGTAATACCCTTGCTGGTGCCTTCTGCTACAGGCTTGGCGAAGAGGGGCAGGGGAATCTTAACTTTCCCGATATCGTCCTCCATTTCAATAACAGTAAAATCGGGAGTTGGGATGCCGAGGTCGCGAACAACGTTTTTGGTAAAGCCTTTGTGAAGGGTAAGAGAAAGAATAAGAGGATCAGAAAAGGTGTAAGGGATATTGTAGGCATCTAGAATGGCGGGTACCTGGGCTTCCCGGCCCAGTCCCGCCATGCCTTCAGCAATGTTAAAGACTATGTCCCACCTGTCACCGGATGCCAGACGATTGATAAGAGACTTGATATTGCCTATGCGATCGGTCAGGTAACCTAAATCCTGCAATGTCTGCTCAATGGCATCTATTGTGTCCGCCCGGTCAAACTCCAGCGTTGCTTCCGCAGAATACCCTTCGGCAAGATAATCATCGCGAAGGTCGTATGTAATACCGGTCTTCACAACGATACCTTACGGGTTGTCCGCCTGTGACAACCGGCAGTCAGGATAACGATAGATATTCCCCTCATAGTTTCTCAACAACAGATCATTGCCGTCCTGGCCGATCAGGTATTCTGGCAGCAGGGGTATTTTACCGCCGCCCCCCGGGGCATCGATAACGTATGTCGGTACGGCATATCCGGTCGTGTGGCCGCGCAGGCCTTCAATTATATCCAATCCTGCCTTCACCGGTGTGCGGAAATGAGATGATCCGGGGATCGGGTCGCACTGATAGAGATAATAAGGCTTGACCCTTACCTTGAGCAGGCCGAGAACCAGCTGCTTCATCGTTTCCACATCGTCATTTATCTTGTGGAGCAGAACAGTCTGGCTGCCGAGAGGTATACCCGCATTGGCAAGACGGATACATGCCTGATTCATTTCAGGCGTTAATTCGTCCGGATGGTTTGCGTGTATGCTAATCCAGAGAGGATGAAAGCGCTTCAAGATTAATGTGAGTTTTGGTGTTATCCTCTGGGGCATCACAACGGGCACCTTGGTGCCGATGCGCAAAATTTCTATATGTGGTATTTTTCTTAGTCGGGTTAAAAGCCATTCGAGTCTTTCATCGGAAAGCGTCAGCGGATCTCCGCCGGATAACAGCACATCGCGAATCTGAGGGTTTGCCGCAATATAAGCAATCGCACCTTCCCAGGCATCAGTGTTTGACAGAGATTTTCTATGGCTACCGACCATGCGTGACCGCGTACAATACCGGCAGTAGGTTGAACAGGTATCTGTCACGAGAAAAAGAACGCGGTCAGGATAGCGATGCACAATGCCCGGCACCGGGCTGTCATGTTCTTCTCCCAGAGGGTCATCGGCTTCTCCCTCAGTGCGGCGGCATTCGGCGGTTACAGGCACTACCATACGCCGCACCGGCTGATGAGGGTCGAATTCGTTAAGAAGGCTTGCGTAAAAAGGTGTGATGGCAACCGGCAGTGAGCCCGCCTGATTGTCCATAGCCTTACGTTCGTCTTCTGAGAGCCAGATGAATTGCGACAGCGTGTGGACATCCCTAATGCGGTTGCTGTACTGCCAGTGCCAGTTGCTCCATTCTAGAGATGTTGTTTCGGGATAGAAGCGCTTCCGGAAAGCCCGGGATTGGGGGCTTTCTTTAAAACGAAAAATATATGGGGCCCCTCTTGTCTGAGCGACGGAAGGGGTAAGAAGTGTGTTGTATGAAGATAAAATGTCGTTTGTATATTTCTCAATACCATCAAGACCTGCTAACTTACCAGGAGGTTCAGCCTCCTCGGTGAATAGCGTCTCGCTTTCCATATTGTTATCCTCCTTTTTCTCCAGGTATTGATATAAAAAATTTTTCCCTTTCTTCATTCAGATATTATATCGGTCTGTCTATTCCTTTTCTTTATGCTTGTCAATAATTTTTTAAAAAAAAATTTATTTTTTTTATTTTTCCTGGTAAAAAAAAATCAAGCCAACAGAATTCAGCAAAATTTTTTATCGGAGTTGATGCATGCCCGAGCTTCCCGAAGTAGAAACTTTGTGCCGTCAATTGAAACCGGTAATTGTCGGTGAAGAGATCCTTGGAATGAAGATCATCGATTCCAGACTGGGTACTATGGATGGACTGGTAGGGAAGAGAATTATCGCTGTAACCCGTCAGGGCAAGGCCCTGGAGATCAGGCTTGACAGCGGCGCCTCACTGCTTCTTCATCTTCGTATGACGGGCAGGCTTCAATGGCAGAGCGATCAGCGGGAATTGCCCTCCCACACTCGTTTTGTCATGACCTTTGCCTCAGGCAGGCTCCTTTGTATAGATCCGCGACGATTTGCCACATTAACCCTCCAGGACAGTAGTATCAGCAAAACTTCCGTCAGCGATCCTTTGCGGGATCGTTCTTTCTTGCAGCTCAGAGAAATCGCCAAATCAAAAAAAATTCCGGTGAAATCTTTCCTGATGGATCAGCGTATCGTCACCGGTATAGGAAATATCTATGCCTGCGAGATACTCCACGAAGCCTCCATAAACCCCCGGCGGCAGACATGTAATGTGTCGCGCAGTGAATGGGAGAAGATAGCAGCGGCAGCAAAAGGTATTTTGAACAGGGCCATTGCCTGCCGCGGTACGACAGTATCCGATTGGCGAGACCTGTTCGGCAAAAAAGGCGAGTATCAGCATGAATTGAAAGTCTATGACCGCGAAGGACTTCCCTGCCTTCGCTGTCACAGCAGTATTCAGCGTTTGCGCCTGAGCGGCAGGGGAACCTATTTTTGTCCTTCCTGCCAGGAATAATTTAATGTCTTTGGAATTTTAATCTGTACAGTCCCGTGTCAGGGATGTGTGAGATGCCCCAGCCATTTGTATAATCTTGGGATGAAATCACGATACCGCGCCTCTCCGTTTACAAGCTGCACAATCTCACGCATGTATTTCTTGCTTATATAAATAAGTAAAGGAAAGCGATACACCAGACGGGCAAGCCGCATCGCATGGATGAAATCCTCAACAATCTTTTCGTTGATATCCCGTGTGTACTTTTCTGTTAGATCACCCGACTGATTCAACGATGAAAGGATCACATCCGCCGCGATTACACCGCTATGTATAGCATGACTGATTCCTTCGCCGGTCAAGGGATCTACGAGGGAGGCGGCATCTCCCACCAGGCAGATCCGTTTCGTGTTAAGGGTGCGGTATCCCCTGTTGAAAGCCAGCAGGCGTCCACGCTTGATTCTTTCCTCAGCGTTTTTTAAAAAAGAGAAATGTTCTTTAAAATGTTCGTATACGGAGGAAAATGCAGGGCAGCGGGAATTGCGCGTGAGAACGCCTATGGAGTAATGATCACCCTTCGGGAATATCCATCCATAGCCGTTTTGTATATCGCCGAACCTGCAAAAGATGCAATTACTGAAGCTGCCTGGTATTGTCCCGTCGACCGGATACATTTCACCTGCCAGGGCAATGCCGCATTGATCGACTGCTAATCCTGCGGATCGGGCGGCAACACTGTTTGCTCCATCGGCTCCCACTACAATCCGGCCTTGAAAGGTTTCACCTCCTCGGGTACGGACGACAGCCTCCCTTCTTCTTTCTTCCACAGCGACGACCTCTATTCCCTCAATGAGTTTTGTTCCGGAGCGGACTGCCTCTTCTGCCATCCGGTGATCAAAGCGATTGCGCGAGATCATTTCAATCTTCAGACGAGGCGGGCATAATGTATATTTAGGTCCTTGTTTGTATGACAGCGTGAGAC
>DATKLL010000008.1:0-10042 GCA_035542475.1 Syntrophales bacterium | reverse complement strand
TTCATAGTTGCCATGACTCTTCTCTTGATTATAAACCCCTTATCAGCTGCAGATTCTCCCCCCGTAGCAGGCGGAATACTGCCGGACATAAAACTTTCCATTCCTAAAGATTCCGCGGGGAAAAGCTATCTTGGCCTTGGTTTCTTCGGGTTTGGCTCTTTCAGGATTCCGGAGATTAAGACCAGATTGGTCATTATCGAGATATTCAGTATGTACTGCCCTTACTGCCAGCGGGAAGCGCCGAATGTAAATAAATTGTACGATAAAATTGAACAGGATCCGTATCTCAAAGGCAAGATTAAAATCATCGGTATCGGCGCGGGGAACACATCCTACGAAGTAGATACTTTTAAAAGGAAGTATAATATCCTTTTTCCTCTCTTTCCTGATGAAGATTATGCCATTCATAAAATGGTCGGAGAAGTGAGAACACCGTACTTTATCGGCGTTAAAGTAAATCCTGACGGCTCTCATCAGGTCATTTACTCCAAACTTGGCGGATTTGAAGGAGTGGATCAGTTTTTGGAAATGATAGTGAAATTGTCCGGACTGCAATAGGAGGATTATATGAAGATACATATTAAGCAAGTGATGGTTATTTTTTTCTCTGGAGTTTTTATCCTCACTTTTCTATTTGTTCCGACAGTGTACTGTCTGTCCGATGCCTACAAAAATAATATTTATAACCCTGGAATCCTCAAACCGACAGACAGCGTTTTGAAGCTCAAGGTGGGAGATCGAGCACCTGATTTTACTTTAAAGGCGGTATCAGGGGAGATGATTTCCTTAAAGCAGTACAGGGGTAAGAAGAACGTTGTTATATCTTTTGTCCCCGCGGCTTGGACCCCTGTATGTTCAGATCAATGGCCGGGCTACAATATCGTTAAAGAAATTTTCGAGCAACATGAAGCCATATTGCTGGGAATAACTGTTGATAACATCCCCACCCTGTTTGCCTGGACAAACCAGATGGGAAATCTTTGGTTTCCTGTACTGTCTGACTTCTGGCCGCACGGAAAGGTGGCGGCAAAATATGGGGTCCTGAGGTCTGACGGCGTTTCTGAACGGGCCTTGTTTGTTATCGATAAGAAGGGAATTATCCGTTACATAGATGTGCACGACATCAATAAGAGGCCACCGCTGGAAGACCTCGTGAGCGTACTCGAAAAACTGAGGTAGTGAAAGGCAAGAAACCGGATAAAAATATGTCTGAAATAGTGAACAATACAAGGTGGAAATAAGTATGGGTGTGTTAAAAGAATTCAAGGAATTCGCCTTGAAAGGAAATGTTCTTGATGTGGCCGTCGGTATAATTATCGGCGCTGCTTTTGGCAAAATCGTTTCGTCATTGGTTGGTGACGTGAGTATGCCACCCATCGGGGTCTAGCTTGGTGATGTAGATTTTACCAATTTATCAATGACCCTAAAAGCGGCTACAGGCGGCGTGCCGGCTGTTGTCCTGAGCTACGGCAAGTTTATACAGACCGTCGTAGATTTTTCGATTGTTGCTTTCTCCATTTTCATTGCAATTAAGGCAATTAACACATTGAAACGACAGGAGCAAGAAGCCCCCAAGCCGGAACCGGCACCTTCAAAAGAAGAAGCGCTGTTAACGAGATTCGGGATTTGCTCAAGTCAGAAAAATAATACCATTTATAAATTAGTGTCTAATAGCAATAAATAGAATCTCCCCACATCAACCTGCGGAGAATATTCGCCGCAAAGAATAATGATGTTATCTATTTGCTCGTTTATCCGCAGCAAGCGACAAATAACTTCCCTTTACAAGTTTACTATTAATGATTATATTTTGTTTGAAATAACCTATACAATGTTGATTTGTTGAGAAGACAAAAGTAAATTAAAAAATGAAAGATTTCATGAAAAGAATGCTGCCTCCAGTATTCAACTTATTTATTTTTTGTTTGCTTCTGACTGTGATTCCATCAATGATTTATGCGGATTCAGATGGTTCATCGGTAGATACACAACCAGTTTATGCAGAAAAGTTTAAGGTTAAAACAGATTTTGCATCGACTAGTGAAATGGATAAGAGATTATTATTAAAGGATGAATTCACTAAAACAGAAAATCTTCTTACAATTGATAGCGATACTGTGGATAAAAATCATGAAGGTTCCTGGAATATCCTAAGATTTCATAATGTGAAAATATCTCTATCTCATACCGAGACTGAACAAAAACAGCGGGGTATGCAGCAAATACAAGGTGATGATAGTACCAAGTTGGATGCAATTAAATCTCTGCCAAATTCTTTCCTCAGCTCACAGTACCGGGATACCTTTCAATCCCTTGGTAAAATTTTTGAGCCGGAGGTCAAGCTGGGTATAGAATTCTGACCGGGCGTAATGTAGGAATCAAGTACCCCCCGGTATTTTATTACATCAAGCCAGGATAAATAAATTACAGGATAAATCCCATTGGAAGCCAATTCCCCTATCTTCGGCCTGGGTCAGTGCGCAATTGATCATATCGGTATAATAGCGGCCTATCCACCACCTGACACAAAATGTGAATTCACAAATCTGGTTATCCAAGGAGGAGGTCCGGTTGCAACGGCTCTTGTCGCCCTAAGCAGGTGGCGGCTGCCGTGTTATTTCACCGGTGTTGTGGGAGACGACGCCTTCGGCACAATCATCACGAATTCCCTACGAGAAGAGGAGATTGACACAAGCGGCCTTATCGTAAGAAGCGGCTATTCATCCCAATATGCCTTTATTATCTCTGAGCCTGATATGGGCCGCAGAACGATCTTCTGGCAGAGGCCGACAGGTATGCCCCTACAGCCTGATGAGTTGAATTTAGAAGTGCTCCGAAAAAGTAGGACCCTCCATACGGATGGGCTTTTTACAGAGGCATCCCTCTTTGCCTGCCGCAAGGCCAGAGAAGCAGGCATCCCGGTTATTGTAGATGCGGGCACTCTCCGGGAGGGGATGCTGGACCTGGTCCCCCTGAGTGACTGCTTCATCGTGTCAGAGACTTTTTCGAAGGCAGTGGCGGAAGACCCTCTGGAAACCTGCCATATGCTGGCCGGACTGGGAGCCCGTTTCACCGGGGTCACTTTGGGGGCAAAAGGATATATTGCCCTTGTCGATGGCCGCATTATTAAAAAGCCCGCATACCGGGCCAAGGCAATAGACACCACGGGGTGCGGCGACGTATTCCACGCCGGCGTAACCTACGGTATCGTGCAAGGCTGGGATGCGGAAAAGTGCCTTGACCTTGGGGCTTGGGCTGCGGCTATAGTCAGCACGCAGATGGGGGGGAGGAAAGGAATCCCCTCATATACGAAATTAAAAGAGAGAGGATAGAAAAAGAGTATCGATTCCCATATGGAATTTTTTTATAAAACGGTCGCCTAGAAAACGAGTACTTAGGCTGATCCGTTATTTTTCTTTTTTCCCAAGCTTAATGATTGCTTTTATAGCCTTTTTCTCAGCTTTGGCCCTTGTTCCGGCTGTTTCTGACATTGTTGCCGATGATGTCGTCTCTCCCGGTTGTTTTACAAAGACCTTTGATTTTTCTTCATCAGCAAGGGTTCTCTTTTTCTTTGCCCTGGCGATCAAATACTCGGCGAAGGACTTCCCAAAGTGTCCTACGAAGCCGGCGGCTAATACTATCAGCACCCATTTTATGACTTGCTGGTAATCGGTATCGTTCATGTATCTTTTAGTCGTGTCGCTTCTTTTCTATTCCTGTTATAATTTATCATAAAAGGCCAAATAGGGAAATCAATACTTAAGAGAGCAGTTTCCTGCTCCGGCACTTCAAAAATTTCTAGAGAGCCTTGCCGTGAAGACTGAAGATGCCACCTTGAACACTACAACAAAATATATTTTAATTGCTCAGGGGCACTGAGGTGGGAGGGAAGTATGAAGCTGTGCGGTCTGTATGTTTTTATTTTATCGAGGTATTATAAATGACATTTGGGTCGAGCATTCTTTTCCATCCTGATCCGGAGGTACATTCAGGAATGCCCAATACAAACCTATTTTGGCAGCAGACTCGACAAAGTTTTCATACGATACTGGTTTTATGATGTAGCTGTTTGCTCCCAGCCGATAGCTCTCCAGTCTGTCCCAGTCTTCAGTTGAAGACGAAAAAACTACGACAGGGATCATATTCGTCAACACATTGGATCTTATCTTTCGAAGAACTTCAAGTCCGTCTACCTTGGGCAACTTCAGGTCCAGTAGAATTACCCTGGGTCGTTTACAAGAATCGCGACCTGCGTAATCACCAACTGCAAAAAGATAATTCAGGGCTTCCTCACCATCCTGAAAGACTTTAGCCCTATCGACTATGCCATTTTTCTCAAGAGCTTCAAGTATAAACTCTACGTTGTATTTGTTGTCCTCAACAATCAATATATCCGGCGTATTGTCAATCAAAATATACCTCTTCTGCGGAAATTAATGATCTATAACCTCAAATTTTTTATTCAGCCCGTCTTTCACAATGCGGATGCTTTCGCATAATCTACCATTCCCTGAAAATCCACGACGACGACAGGCTCATTGCCAACTACCCACGCATCATGGCCTTCAGGCAGCAAAGACACGTCACCCGCTTTACATTCAAATTGTTTCCCATCATCCATCAGGATTTTAATAGTGCCCGATATATGATATTGGAAGTGCGGCGCCTCGCAGCTTTTCGTCTTCACCAGGGGTTGCACAGAGGTAGACCATTTCCAGCCCGGCTCAAAGGTGGCACGCCCTATGACGGCTCCGCCGATTTTTATCAATTCCAGTTTCCCTTTGGGGAATGTCCTTACTTCATCAGGTTTACTAAAACTTTTTATTTCCGCTTTTTTCTTTGCACTTCGCATGGCATGCTCTCATTCTTATCTTTACATGTTAGGTTAATCAAGATGAACTTCTTGCCTGTCCATCTTGCGCCATAATTGCTTGATTGTATAATTGCTTTTCTATCAATAACCAAAGTTCAGAAATTAAAAAGGGTCTTCTCAAATATAGATCAGCTTTTGAATCAAGGTCATGGTTCCGAATATGCGAATTTGTTATGCCGATAATGAAGACAGACGAGGATCTTAAATGTGCACACTGTTCGTAATCGAGTTCTCTGTATCCGCCATTGGAGAGAATAACGTCATAGCGGTCATCCGAAATCATGCGCATTATTTCAGAACCATCTTTTGCAATGCACGCCTTGTAACCGTGATTTACTACGATCTCCAACAAGAACTCAGGTATGTCCGGCCGTTCATCATGAATCAATACCTTCATTAAGTTGGCTCCTTTCTTATCGCCAAAATTTTAATAAGTGTGGGAACAGCATTTATCTCAGTCAGCTTTTTTAAGGACAAGACCTGATATACGTTATTTTTATCGTATATTAGTGTGTATAAGAACGTAAGACAATAAGGATTAAATAGAAGAGAAATAGTAGGTATAAACTACCTATGAAGCGGGTAACAAGAAATGGTCCTGGATTGCTTCTGCCATGAGCCTGTAGCCTTCCTCTGTTGGGTGAACACCATCGTACTGCACCAAAGACCCAAACGGTATTCCTTCCCTGATTTTCTTTTTCCAGTACTCATGTGTCAGCACGACAGGAATGCCGTAATCTTCTCCCAATATTTCAAGTTGACGATAAAATCCCTCTACATGTTGATTATCATCATTATCACCAATGTATCCGGAAGTTATTAGAACAATGTCTGCATCGCCGTTTTCTTTAATCTTATCAATTATCCCTTTGATAGTGGCTTTGAATTGTTGTTCCGTAAACCCGGAAAAGGCGTCATTAATTGCGTATTGAATAAACACACAATCGGGGTTGTAATGAAGGACATCCCACCTCAAGCGGGACAGGCCGGAATCTGCCGTATCCCCGGGTATGCCGCTGTTAACAAGCTTAAACCTGCTTTTAGGGAATATTATGGGGAGCATCTCCCTCAAGAAATCGAGATATCCCTTTGAAACCATCCATCCCTGCGTTAAGGAATCGCCTAGCGCTACAATGGTAACAGGTATGCCGTTTATAAGTTTATTTATCGTCCGCGCAGGTTTAATCAATTATTCCAGACTCAAATGCAACCGCTGCATTTTAGATGTTAGAAATATACTCTAGCTTGTTATTGGTACAGAAATAGATTTACACATCCTCACTTCTGAGGACTCTCCGGTGCCGGTTCTTGCGGTGCCGCCCTTTTTTCCAAAGACTCCCTCTGTTTGTCTGAATACTTCATCACTTTTTCCAGCCCCATTTCTTCCGGGGATAGCCATTCACATTTTCCCTTATAGCGGTCGCAGGAAATCCCGGTTAGACTGTTGCCGATATGAAAAAATTGGTACCTGTTGGCCATTCCATAAACAAAAATAGCCGCGGCAAATAACACAAGGACTACTACTTTAAAAAACCTGTCAAAATTCATGTAAGCTCCTTTCGTATGTTAAAGTAATTACCAGAGATGAAAGCCCTTTGCCCTTTTTCTTCTTCTTTTTTACGCAATAATTAAAGTTTTGTATTCACCCACTTTTTAAAACTGGTTTATCAAGCTCTCTCCTTATTGCCAGTCCAAGTTTTTCCAGCACATAGGGTTTTTTGACATATGCCCCTGCACCTAGCACCTGGGCCTGATTGACGCGCTCAGTCTCAGAAAAACCGCTGACAATTATCGCCTTCTGCTTCGGGTTGATTTTAAGAACCATCTTGTAAGTATCCAATCCGTCAATACCGGGATCCATGATCATGTCCAAAACAATGAGATCGACCTTGTTTTGCTTTACGTATTCCACTGCCTCCTCTCCGCTGGAAACAGTTGCCACATTGTAATTCAGTTTGACAAGCATCTGGGTTGCGAGCTCACGCTGACTTTTGATGTCGTCCACAACCAATATGGATTCGCAGTTCCCCATGTACTCAGACTCAGGCACAGATATCTGATCTTCGGATACTTTTTCCCTCGTTACGGGGAAATAAAGTGTGAAGACGGTTCCTTTTCCCTCTTCACTCTGAACATTAATGTAGCCATTATGATCTTTGACCGTACCCCAAACCACTGCTAATCCCAAGCCGGTTCCACTTCTTCTTCCCATGACCTTTTTCGTGTAAAATGGTTCAAAGATGCGTTTCAGATCAGCAGCCGGTATGCCGTCACCGGTATCGTACACGGAAAGAACAACATAATCACCCTCCTCGACATCGTCATAGCCTTGAACGGGTCGGTCCAAGTACTGGTTGCCGGTCGTAATAGCCAACTCACCGCCATTCGACATGGCCTCAGCAGCATTGGAGACGAGGTTCACTAATGTCTTACTGAGATGAACTGGAGAGCCTGTGATATTCATCAGGCCAGGGTCAAGGCTGGTCTTTATATGAACTTTTGGATGCAATGAAGACAGATTTATAAATTCAGGGGCCTTTTGAAAATCAATAATAATCGTATTTAGATTGATAACCTTCCCGGCATGGACTCCCCTTCTTGCCAGGGTCAGCAGATCCTGAACAATAGCAGCAGCTCTCTCGCCGCCGTTCATGATATTCATGACATAGGATCTTACGGGATTTGATGCATCTATCTTACTGAGGAGCAGTTCTGCATAGCCAACCACAATTCCCAGAACATTATTGAGATCATGGGCAACGCCGCCTGCCAAAGTACCCACGGCTTCCATCTTCTCGGCTCGCTGCAAACGTTCCTCGAGAGCCTTCCTCTCCTGCTCCGCATGCTTGCGTTCGGTGATGTCGCGCACCACACTCACCCATTCAAGCCGCTTGCCTTCTTCGTCCTCAACCGGCATCACGATGTGCTCAGTAGGGAAGACTGTTCCATCTTTTCGCTTCATTGTGAACTCGGGCAGGAATAGAAACCCCTTTCCCTCCACAGCGGGGTATAGGCGCCGTCTGAATTCCGTGAGCGACGCCTCGTCGACGTGCAGGGATTCTGTCGTCTGTCCCAGTATCTCCTGAACATTGTAGCCAAATATCTCAGAGGCTGCCGGATTACACGCTACAATTTTTGCCGTGTCATCATCGATAACGAAGATAGCGTCCCGCAGACTGTCAAACGTTCTCTTCAACAACTGCTGCGAATACCTCATCGCCTCTTCGGCACGCTTGCGCTCGGTTATATCCACTATCATTGGCAGATAATTTAGAAGGTGACCCGTCGCATCTCGGATTGCTTGTACAGATAACCTTCCCCAGATGATACTGCCGTCTTTGCGAATATACCTTTTTTCTGTTATGTACCGGTCGATCTCTCCGGATGCCAGCCGTTGCACCTGTTCCAAATCAGCGGCTAGATGGACCGGATGAGTGATGTCCGGGAATCTCAGTGATGTTAATTCCTCCGCTGGGTATCCCAGCATGTGACACATGGCCTCATTTACTCGTTCGAAACGATAGTCGAGCGAAGTTATGGCCGCCCCGATTGGTGATTGATCAAAAATACGCCGGAAATCGGCTTCGCTTTCCCTCAGAGCCTCCTCCGACTTCTTGCGCTCGGTGATGTCACGACACAGCGTTAAAATCTGACGTACTCCTTTTATTTCTACTACCGTCGCATTTATCTCTATCGGCGTAACATTGCCCTGAGAATCCACATAGTCGATTTCCAGATTCCTTACTAGCCCTTCCTCGAAACACTTACTGACCGCCTTTTTATTCCTCTCCTTTTCATAATCGGCAGTCCATTCGATAACGCCTCTGCCAATTATTTCACTTAGATTATTGCGCCCTGTGAGACGGACATACTCTCGATTTGCATCAAGCACCCTTCCTTCCCCGTCAATAATTACAAAGCCGGTATCTGTCGTTTCTACAAGTGTCCGGTATTTTGCCTCGCTTTCCCGTAATGCCTCCTCGGCCTGCTCGCGATCAGTGATATCCCTGATCGCCGCAATGTGCACCGACCGCCCTTGCCAGACAAAAAAGCGACCCGTAATCTCCACAGGAAAAACCGTCCCGTCTTTCTTGTGATGAAAACGCAGCGGAACAGTTACAACCTTATCTTGAACAACCGGCGTCTCTCGAGTTACCCGGCGGGTATCTTCCGGCTCTGCGGATAAATCCGTATTTCTTTTGGCTACCAGTTCCTCATGGCTGTAGCCATACATTGCCGATGCAGCGTTATTCGCTTCCATAATACGGCCTGTCTCATTATCTATCAAAAAGATTGCATCTGATTCGGCCTCGAACAGTTGGCGATATCTTTCCTCGTTCTCCCGCAATGCCTTCTCCGCAAGTTTACGATCCGACTCCTGACGTTCCAGTTCTCCGGCCATCTCGTCAAATGCCTTTGTTACCTGGCCAAGCTCATCATCACTGTGTTCTAATCCTGTACGAACCGTTAGATCGCCGCGTCCTAACTGTTCGGAAGAATCCATCAGCCTATCCAATTTTCTCACAATGATCACCTTGCCGAGCAACCAGGCTAAGACCATAGCCATGATGAAAGCAGCACATAGTAGTGCTATGTTGATAAAAAGAGTATTTCTGGCAGGAGAGAGCGCTTGCTCTTGAGGGATACCAACACGCATGGAGAGATATGGTGATGTACTACCCTCAAGGTAAAATCTTTTACAGGCATAAAGGCGCTTAATGCCGTCAACCCCGACGGCCGTGAATGTCCCTTCCTCGGGTTGAGCCGACATATGCTTAATCATCGCAGAGGAGTCAATCTTTCCTATATACTTGTCCGGTTCAAGAGACCTGTAAATGTTTACATTCTTGTTATCAAATATTGCGATCACAGAGCCCTCGGTCAGTTTTGTTTTAACGAATATCTGATCGTAGCGAGCAAGGTTGATGCCTGTTATGATAACCGTCTTGATACGGCCTTTAGCATCCATCACAGGAAAAGCGAAAGGGAACGCGGGTTGATCTGAAGCCATGCCGATCATATACTCCCCAGCGGAGAATCTCTTTGTTCGTAAACTATTCTGAAAGTATTTCCTCTGCTTTACACTATATGGGGTAAAAGGAAGGGCGTTGGCGAACACTGTTCCTTTGGCATCTGCTGCGAGGATGGTTGTGTATATCGGGTTTTCCT
>DATKLL010000007.1:0-15395 GCA_035542475.1 Syntrophales bacterium | reverse complement strand
TTTTATGTCATTTTCTCGTCATTGTGAAAATGCCGTCCCATGTACCTTCGGGAGAATTCTTTTTCAACTCCTCACACCTTTTGATATACAGTTTTGCAGGCGCATCGTCCAGTCTAACTTCGATGCACTTCCGGAAAGACTCGATGGCCTCATCCCACAGGCCCTGCTTGTATTTTGACAGCCCTTCCTCAAAAAGACTAACAGCTTTTTCCCACTTTTCGGCATCTTTCCGCTCACCCAGAAGCTCGAAGATCTTTACCGGGAGTTTCTTACCTTTAACTATGACGGAGTCCAGCTCGCGGCAGAAAAGGACATCCTTGACATCGTCATGTGTATATTCGCTGATGACGATATTTGTTCCATACTCCTTATTAATTCCTTCCAGTCTGGAGCCTAAATTCACCATGTCTCCCATGACCGTATAGTCGAACCTCATGTCTGAGCCCATATTTCCGACTACCATGTCGCCGCTGTTGATACCTATGCCGATATCAAGCACAGGCTTACCTTCCTCTGCCCATTTTTTCTGCAGCCTCTTTAGTTCTTCCATCATACCGAGGGCGGTTTTGCATGCCCTGAGGGCATGATCCGGCTGATTGAGAGGGGCGCCGAATACTGCCATAACGGCATCTCCTATGTACTTGTCCAGCAGTCCGTCATATTTAAAAACGACATTGGTCATGGCCGTCAGATACTCATTCAACAGATGAACAAGCTCTTCCGGTGTCAGTTTCTCCGATATGGTCGTAAATCCCCTTATATCAGAAAATAGCACAGTCAGGTCTTTTTTATCGCCCCCGAGTTTAAGTTTAGACGGGTCTTTTAACATTTCGTTGATGACCGAAGCAGTAAGGTAATGCTGGAAGGCGCCACGGATTTTTTTCTTTTCCCTCTCTTCGGTGATGTAACGGAATATAGTTATTCCCAGATAAATAGTTATCATGGTGAGGACCGGATAAATAACATTCAGCCAGATATTGAAGTGAGAAAATATAAATGCATTTGTTACAATGAAGGCTGTGACTATGAAAAGGCTTAGTATAATCCCCCGGACAGCATTAACCCTCGGGATGACGATACCTACTATAAGACCGAAGACTATGATTGCGCATACATCCATGAGTGATGTAAAGACTGACTGTCGCAGGAAATTACGGTTTAGAATATTATCAATTACAGTGGCATGAATTTCCACGCCCGGATATACAACACTGAACGGCGTTACGCGCAGATCATATATTCCTATGGCCGCAGCGCCCACTATAACGATTTTATTTTTGAAGTTGTCCGGAGAAAGGCGGCTGTTGATGATGTCGGATATTGAATAATAGGGGAATGTCTGCGCCGGTCCTAAATAATTAATCAGCATCCTCCCGGATTCGTCGGTGGGGATATCGATATCTCTCACCCTAATCCCCTCAACGCCGTATGGGGTTGTCTTCAGGGTAAGCGTCGGCCAATCCAGATACTGGAGGAGCAGGGATAGAGACAGCGGCAAATAGTAGTCGTCCTGAAATTTAATGACCATAAGTGACCATCTGAGAGTCCCGTCACTGTCAGGAAAGGCATTAAAATAGCCGCTGTTCTCGGCAGCGTCACTTATGGGTTTGAGATTTGTCACGGCTGAATAGGCATGAACAAATGCGGAGTCGCTAGATGGTGTTTCGCCCTTGATCATCTGATACCTGGAGTTGGCGATATTTTCAGCAGAAGCTTTTACATCTTTTTCGCTGATATGAGCGGCTTCCTCCCTGTATCTGTAAAAAAAATAACCGAGTGTAACATTCTTTGCCCGGTTAATCGCTTCAGCCAGCGCGGCGTCGGTGTCGGCTGCCAGTTTTTCCCTGTTTAGCAGCCCCTGTATTCTTACATCCTGAATCCCGATTTTTTTTACTTCTTCGGAAAGATCGATAATGGTTTTGAGGCTTGAATTTTGATCCGGTTCTGAAAAAACAATATCGAACCCCACCGCTTTTGCGCCACACTCCTTCAGTTTATCAACCAGCCGGGCAAGGGTTGTCCTCGGCCACGGCCATCGTCCTAATTCGCTCAAACTTTTTTCATCAATTGCCGCGATAACTGTTTGTCCTCCTGGAGGCATCTTTCCCCTGTAGAACATTCTTAAATCGAGAGCCTTCAATTCCATAAATCGCAGAAAGCGCACATCAATGAAAAACATGATGAGGGCGATAAAAATGACAAAGATCGCTATTTTCAGAGGTGATATCGAAAGTATTTTCTTTAGTCGGTCATTCATGATACAGCTTCACCCCTTAGAAGTTTTCGAATAATACCAAACACGATTTGAAAGTCAAGGAAGAAGGACAGTCATAGAGTGACAACCGGTATTGATATCCTCAAGCATCTTAAAATCTTGACATGGAAACTGTGATAATATAAATCACCATTTAGTTGTTTAGGAAAATATTGCCGGACAACCATCAAATCTTACTTCAAAAAGCCGATGTAGCTCAGCCGGTAGAGCAACTGATTCGTAATCAGTAGGTCGCCAGTTCGATTCTGGCCATCGGCTCCAGAGATTTTAAGCGGTTTAGTCAAAACCTAGCTGCCATAACCTGTAAGTATTTTCGAAGTCCGACTTAAGAATTTTTTATTCTGCAAATCAGGTTATTGCCAATTGCAATTCGATGTTCAAACCTGTATTGAGAAACAAAGTGTTTATTAAAGGTTTCGCTTCCGGCATGTAGCTAATTGCGGGGAGATTTCTGCTGACTGAAACGGTCTGATGAAATAAATATTTTTTTAATCATCAAATGCCGGCATTAAAGAGTTTATGAGAATATCTGTAATCATAATCTGTTTCGTATTTATTTGGTGTATAGGTACATCTGCAGCTGCCGAACCGAGGGCAGGGTTTGTGAAAAACGTTTCCGGGGAGGCATTCATTGAGCGCAATAAAGTCTTAACAGCCGCCAAGGTTAAAGACGAGTTGATGGAGAACGATGTCCTCGTTACGGGCCGCAGCGGATCTATGGGGGTCATCCTGCAGGACAACAGTGTCATGTCTATTGGTCCCAATACCCGTCTTGCCATTTCGAAATTCGCATTCGAGCCAGCCGACGAAAAACTTTCATTCACTGCACAGATTAAAAAAGGCACAATGGTTTACCTCAGCGGCCTAATTGCCAAACTGAACCGCAGCGGCGTAAAATTCGACACTCCTACAGCTGTATGCGGTGTCCGTGGGACACATTTTGCGATCAAGGTTGAAGAACCGGGGATCTGATTATTAGCGGGATGAGAAACGTTTTCACCGCCGCATTGCAAAGTGCGGCACATCAGAGATACAACAGCGATGAAATATAATCGACTCATGAGAATAAAGAAGATCATGCTGCATCTTGTGCTTTTGGTGATCTTGCTGTCTGGGTGTGCTTCCACGACACAAGTAGTTATTCTGCCGGATCCCGACGGTAAGGTGGGAACACTTGAAGTTTCAAATGTTAAGGGCACACAAACACTCAATCAGCCCTGGCAGGCCACAGAATCTGCAAGTATGGACAAGGCGCCGAGCGAACCGAATATACTGGAAGAAAAGCAGGTCCGACAAGTATTTCGTGAAGCCCTGGAGGCGCAACCCATCCAGCCGGTGAGCTTCATCATATATTTCAGGAAAGACAGTTCTGCGCTTTCACAAGAATCTATTGCATTATTGACCAAAGTCATGGATGAGATCCATGCCCGGAAATCGACAGATATTATCATCAGCGGCTACACTGATGCTGTTGGATCGGTAGATTACGACCGCCGTCTTTCACTTCAACGTGCCAAGGCCGTAGCGGACATCCTTGTTGCCAAGGGCATAGATCGGAAAAATATTCAGATAACCTATCATGGCAAGAGTAATCCCCTTATTCCCACCCCCGATGGCGTACCGGAACCCCGGAACCGCCGGGTTGAGATAACGGTACGCTGAATTTAAAAAAGAGCTTTCCTGAAATTTCGTTTGGCCTAAAACAATCATAGTCGAGACAGGCCTACAAATATTGTGTGCTTTGGTTGAGGATTGTTTAGAGCATAACTTCCTTACTTCTTAAACTCTCTATTCATCGATTGAGGATAGTGATATTCATGGATATCTAAAGCTCATTTCCGTTGGCTGATACAAGGCGTATAAGATATTTCGAAACAAAAAATCAGATTTCTCCTGATTTAGCCCAATTCTTAATTTTGTTAGTGTATAGGAGGAATAAAATATTTGAAAGGAGAAATTAACCATGAGAAAGTTTGCGAAAATCATAGGAGTGAGCATTCTGACAATCTGTTTGCTCTTCGTTATAGCTGGAAATGTTTTTAGTGAAGAGTACAGTACTCTGAAAGGTCTGAAGTCTGTCAAGGCAGTATTCGATTTCGAGCTGGGAAACCCTCAAAGCGCATTGCTGCACCTCCAAGTCATTCATCAGACCTTCAAGGACAAAAATATATGGATGGAAAAAAAGAAGCCGGATATTGTGGTTGTATTTATTGGCCCTTCTGTAAAGCTGGTATCCAAAGACAGAGGCGGGTTTACTGCTGATGATCAAAAAATCCTCGATGAGTATGCAAACACCATTTCAGCAATGGCAAAGGATGGGATCAAGTTTGAAATTTGCCTTATTGCAGCTAAAATGCTAGGCGTGGAGCCATCTTCAATATTACCGGAGATTAAACAGGTAGGCAATGGCTGGATCTCCTTGATTGGATATGAGGCTAAGGGTTACTCCTTAGTTCCTGTCAGTCCTTAAGAAGGCATTGATTGTATGCTCAAAACATGAAGCTGCAAGCAGGTCATTTGGGATCATAAAGATGTCCATAAAAGACAGGATTAAAAATGGCTTTGCCCTTTCTTACGCATGTTTCAAGCAGTAATCGCTGACGTAGGAAATTTTCTGGAGCGTGCAGTAGGTGCTACATAAAGTTGAATGCAAGTTATTTATAAAAATTAATGGGGTAGCATCAGTATAAGATGCCGCCCAATTTTTTGTTATGACACAATGTGACAAAAATTATTTTTCTTGCTTATTCCCGTTCTATTGTTTATATAACACACCTTAAGAAAATCAGTTAGTTAAGAATTATCATCAAGATATTAAAGCCGATGGACCGCTTCGTAATTAGTGGATTGCCGGTTCAATTCTGGCCATCGGCTCCACGGGGAGTCAAGGGGTTAGGAAAATCGCCTAACCCCTTAAAAATGGTGAGCCGTTGATCGAGATCAAACGTCTTTACAAGTCCTACGACAAAAAGCCGGTGCTTCAAGATGTAAACCTTTCAGTACGCCGCGGCTCCATTATGGGGCTGTTGGGACCCAACGGCGCGGGGAAAACGACCCTTATATCCATCCTCACAGGCATTATCAAAAAAGACGGCGGGAGCATAACCATCGGCGGCCGGGACTTCGATCATGAACTCAGCTCCATCCAGTTAAAATGCAGTTATGTGCCGCAGACACTGGCTTTCTATTCGCGACTGACAGGCTGCGAGAACCTGGAATACTTCGGCGCCCTATGGGGTCTGAAGGGAAGGAAGCTGAAGGAGCGCATGGAGTTCTGCATCGATACAGGAAACATGCAGGCCTTCGTCAACAAGCGCGTAGATAAGTATTCCGGCGGCATGAAAAGACGGCTGAACCTGGTAATAGGCCTGTTGAACGATCCGGAAGTATTGTATCTAGATGAGCCGACGGTAGGCGTCGATACACAATCACGGAGCTACATTCTGGAGACGATAAAAAAAATTAACAGGGAGAAGGACATAACCATCATCTATACATCCCATTACATGGATGAGATCGAGCATGTGTCTGATGATATAGCCGTTATTGACGAGGGGAAAATCATCCTGCATGACAGCAAAGAAGCGATTCTGACACATACCGATACTGCTTTGATTAGTGTCGAGGAAATGGGGGAAGAAGCCATCAGGGAATTGCAGCAGATCGACGGAATACAGGTGGAGAAGGATTGCGTCCATGTCAAACGTGACGGACAGTTCAATGAAAATATGGCAGCGATATTTACCATACTCCGCAATCGCGGGATTCAGGTAAAGGACGCCGTCTTCGGCCATAGAACCCTGGAGGAGTTTTTTCTCAAGCTGACAAACATCAGTCTGCGAGATAAAGACTGACGGCATTATTAAATATGATCAAGATACTTTACACCCTGAAAAAAGAATTTCTGCTGATAGTCCGGGACATCCATGCCGTAACGGTCCTCTTCGTAATGCCCGCTGTCTTCATTATGATCATGTCCCTGGCCATGCGTGACCTTTTCGAGCTTCACGGCAGTGCCAGTATTGACGTACTTGCCGTTAATCAGGATGTGGGAAAGAAGTCACAGGCGTTCTTGAAGGAAATGGATGACCTTCGCAGTTTCAAGTTTCACCTGATTAAGAAAGACGTAACCACGGAAGAGGTTAAGGAACTGATGATTTCCCGGGACTACAAGTTCGCCCTGATTATCAAAGAAAATTTCTCTTCCTTTGTCGAGAAAAAGGGCAAGGGCAAAGATGAAAAGCCTCTTGAGCTTTTTGTCAACCCTACGGTAAATACACAGACCCAGCTTGTTTTAAAGAGTGCGTTGGAGGGAAAACTTTCCAGGTTGAGATGGGATGCATTCCTTGACAGTATTGACAAGTTGTTGGCCTTTGCAGAAATAAACAAGCAGAAACTGAAGGCGGCCGAAGAGAGCCCCATCGATGTTAACTACGTTTACAAAAAAGGACAGTACGCAAAGATTCCGTCTGCCGTCCAACAGAGTGTTCCCGCCTGGCTGGTTTTTTCCATGTTTTTTATCGTCATACCAATATCCAACACCTTTATCTCTGAAAGGGGTCAGGGCACACTCATGCGCCTCAAAAGCATGAATGTATCGAGGTTCTATCTGATCACGGGCAAGATGGCGCCTTATCTTCTTATCAATGCAATCCAGGTGGTAATCATGATTGCCATAGGCGTTTACGTCGTCCCTCTTTGCGGCGGCACCGCCCTCACTATGGGGGATTCCGTAGGCGGCCTTGTCCTGATTGCCGCTTCCGTCAGCTTTAGCGCCATCTCCGTAGCGCTTCTGATCGCATCTTTAGCCGGGACGACGGAGCAGGCGACTACCATAGGGGGAGTCCTGAATATCATCTTTGGCGCCCTGGGCGGGCTTATGGTGCCCAAGTTTGTCATGCCTGGGTTTATGCAGGACATTGCCGACATATCCCCCATGTCCTGGGGACTGGAAGGGTTCCTCGATATCTTCCTGCGGAATGGTGGCGTCTCCGATGTGCTTCCGAAAAGCCTGTCCCTGATTATTCTCGGAGTGGTGATGCTGATTCTTACGGTGACCCTGTTAAAAAGACAGAGAGAGGCCTGAGAACGATGAAAGGTTCCCTTGATGAAAAACTGAAGATGGAGTTGAAGAAGCTGATCGTCGAGGAGTGTGATATAACAATCAATCCCGTAGACATTGATGATGATGAACTCCTGTTCGGCAATGATTCTAAACTTGGCCTGGACTCAATAGATGCCCTGCAGATATCTATTGCTATACAGAATAAATACAACATCATTATCACCGACAGCAAGGAAACAAGACGGGTCATGAGATCGATAAATACCTTTGCCGACTTCATTCAGCCGGAATAGGACATGAACGGAAGAAAAACATACATGACGGGAAAGGCGATGATCTGCTCTCTCGGTGATTCCCTGAAAGAGATTGTGGATGCTGTACGCAGTAAAAGGATAAGACTTGCCCAGCTCTCCTTTGACCTGGCCGGCCTACCCTATACCAAACCTTACTACCTCATACAAAGAAACGAAGGTGATAAACTTGCTAACCGCTCCGAGCAGTATTTCTATGACATCCTCTATTCCACGGTGTCTTCTGCCATAGCAGATGCCGGCTTGAACGGTGCGGAGATCAGGGACATGGATGTGTTCTTCGGCTCTACATCCATGGATATTCCCGTATTTGAGGGCAACCACCATAGGATGATGTCTACTGTCTCCGGTATGTTTCTTCAATCGTCCTATGGTTATGGAAAAATCGCCGTTGCCATCATGGACAGATTCGGAATAGGGGGGAGCTGTTATTCCTTTGCCACGGCCTGCACATCAAGCGCCAATGCCTTACTCTATGCCTCGGCCATGATAGAGTCACGGCGCACCAAGAGGGCTCTTGTAGTTGGCTACGATCTCTTCAGCAACCTGGGGTTTTACGGATTTGAGGCCCTGAAATCCATTGCCGCAGAGGAGTACAGACCCTTTGACAAAAACCGGGATGGCTTGATACTGGGCGAGGCCTGTGGCGCGATAGTTCTGGAGGGTGGCCCCAGGAAGTCCGGCGATTTCGTGCACCTGGGCGGAGCGAATCTTTGCGATACTTTCAGTGTTACCAGCCATGATGTAGAAGGGTCAATTGTCGCGGAAACAATGAACAGGGCCCTAAAGCAGGCAAGACTTGGTACGGGGGACATATGTGCCGTGAAGGCCCATGCCACGGGGACAGAAAGCAATGACAGTACGGAAACCGCCGCGATGAGGCGCGTTTTCGGGAATGGGATACCCCCCGTAACCTGTGTTAAACCTTTTGTAGGTCACACTGCTGGTGCTTGCGGTGTCATTGAACAGATACTGTTTACAGAATCGGTCAAGGGGGGATTTATTCCCTCTACACCGGGCTTCCGTGAAGTGGACGAACAATTAAATCTACAGCCCGTTGCAGAAAACATGGAGGCCGGAGTAGGTAATTTTATGTTGAATTATTTTGGGTTTGGCGGCAATTGCACCACCCTCATCATCTCAAATAAGGCGAGCATGGGATGAGCGAAATCTTCATTCACAGCGCCTCTGCCTTTATCGGTACAGCTAACGAGGACATTAATCAATTAAAGAAGGAATTGATCCGCTATACCCCGGATAATTTCCGTAGGGTGAACAGGTTCATCCTCCTTACCCTGCTCGGCGCTCGTCAATGTGTTCACGAGCAATACCTTGATCCTTATACGGCCGTCTACCTGACGACGGAGCATGGGAACCTTGGTGAGACTGCGCAGGTACTCGATGAAATATATTTGGCCCACGCTCTTCCCAAGCCATTCGGTTTTATCAATACTATGAGCAATACGGCAGCGTTTTATCTCGCCCAGAACCTGGGCATCCGGGGTCGTAATATCACAGTCTCCAGCCAGCATCTTTCCTTTGAAAGAGGAATGGAGCTGGTAAGAACGGATTTCGCGGACGGGGCAGAAAAAAGCGCCCTTATCGGTGGTGTCGATGAGGCTTCCCTCCCTCAAGAATTCACAGAGGAACAGATTGGCCATGGCTGGCGGAGGATTGATGGGAGTGGTTGGCTTTATATCAAAGCTGAGAAGGATGGAGCTGTTGGTACAATTAAAGCGATCATGTCATTCCAGGACAGTGCCTCATGTCTGATGTGGATCAGGGAAAGAGCGCCCGTGGATGTGGTTTCCTTCGGAGCACTGATAGATGACTATGAAGCTGCCAAATTGAGAAAGGCTTTGCTGCCTGCCGCCGAATTTGACTACCTTAGCGAGTACGGATATTCCGGATCATCCACAGCCTGCGGTGTAAGTCTGTTCATCAGGCTTTTTCAGGGGAAGATCTTGCTGCATATAAACAAGGACTGGCGTGGACACTACGCTGTTATCGAAGTCGAAAGGTATTGAAAAACTGCGACAATACCATGCCTCTCAAATGAGACTTTTCAGCCGTATATTAGGCAGCCAAGAATTTTTATTTAAATATTTTGTATCCATTTGCTAAAGGTTGAATACGTATAGACCGATATGAATTCATAGTTTTAAATTTGACCTTTACATGTTCTTTGATTAACGGACCCAATAAAGAGGTAGCTGCTGTAGTGATGGATATGTAATAGTGGTTGATCATGTAATAAATGCGATTAAGAGAAATTATCTGTAATAATTATTCGGCAACAACACTTTGAAAAGGAGGGCGTTTTTTATGTGGAATAGATTCATCTGCGCCATCATCATAAGTTCTTTCTTTTTAATCTCGCCTGGTCTTTCCTTAGCCGCTGAAGAACAAAAAGGTGAACTCTTAGTCAATGCAAGGCTGAATGAAACTCAGAAGGTCTTTGAAGGCCAAAGTTTCGAATTCGGCTTCATGTATTGGTATCTGGATTATAAAGAAGATGTCCCTTCTCCCGGGAAAAGTACTGAGAAGGGCTGGCTGCCGGGTTTTTATCTGGGGTGGAACTACAATAAGAAAAATAAAATCTATTCGAAGATATTTCTTGAATTCTCATGGGGCGACGTTACATACGACGGGACGGACCAAAGCGGTGCAGTCCCGATAACATTTTCTGACGATAATCGACAGTACTTTTTTCGTGGTGAAATAAACGTTGGATACAATATTGGCATTACGAAAAATATTTCTATTATACCCTATACAGGATATGGCTATCGTCACTGGGACCGCGGTCAGACGCAGATCAGACCAATGGGGGCAATAAGCATTCTCGGTATCCAGGAAAAATACTACTGGCACTATATTCCAGTTGGGATCGCAGCTGATTTTAAAATCGGTGACAGATTTGTCATTGAGCCAAATGCCGGTGCCCGCTTCATGTTCTACGGCAAAATGACAGCCGAATTCTCTGACTTGGACCCGGGATTCAACAATCCCGACGTTAAATTAGGAAACAGAATTGGATATTACGCTGAAATCCCTTTGCGGTATAGGTTCTCCCAATTCTGGTCAGTTGTGGTTAAACCATGGTACGCTTACGATGAAATTGGTCAAAGTGATACAGTGAATTTGACGTATCAGGGGACAGTCGTTATGTCTCTTTATGAACCACCCAGCAGGACACACCAGTACGGGGTGAATGTGGGACTGGCCGTTGCTTATTAATCCCCATGACCTGCCGTTATCGAGTTCAAGAGGTTTTGAGGAGGGAGTAGACAAGCTTCTCCTGAATTGCGCACTTTTTCACCAGTCGGGCGATGTCTTCTACATCGAAGTTCGCCGTCTTGCTTTTACAGGCTTTGGCGCAGGCTAAGGCGAACTGCCGCCACATATCACCTGCCTCTGTCATCATCCGTGATGCCTCCTCCAGTCGCTGGGATTTCAGGATTTGCCCTGCTTCCTGTAGGAAGGCTGCATACATGAACCGGAAACCGCCGCCTCCCGTCCCTATCTCTTCCTGCATCCTCACAATATGACCGAGAAAGAGGCGGACGTATCTCAGGTCTTTGTGGGTCTTGAGTCTTTCAATCCTTCTTCCCATATAATGTATGCCCTTAACGCCAATAAAAGGTACAGGGGCATAGAGCATCATGTGCACTGTTCGCTTGATGGATTTCTTTATTGCCTCCTGCAAATCAAAGGAGGTATTGACCTGAACAGGGTAGTACATAAAGCCCTTCGGTGCAAGTGTCCCCCTGGCGAAGCGGGCGTTCTGTAGATCCTCTGCCTTGATCCGGACTGTATGTTCAAAAACGGGATCGCTGACGAGGAATTCTACTCCCTCCCTCCCGTATACGATGAGATTGTGCGCGTTAAACTGGAAGCGCATCTCCGGCGGGAAATACGGCAGCCAGTAGACAGATGTCTGGAGGCCGACGATTTCACCCAGGTCTATGAGATCAATGAGTTCAGCAAGAGCCGCCTCCTTATCCCTGTATCTTTGGGTCTTAAATGTGACATCGAGGTTTTTCACTGCCCCTTTGATGATCGACCCGGGCATCATACGGTATGATACGATCGGCATGTTGGTCATCTTGATAAAGGGGATATAGGCGAAGGTAAGTCCGCCGGTGATACCGAACACCATAGGTTCGGAAATGTCGATACTGTGGTGTCTCAAAAGCGCTGTTACTACTCCGCTTTCGCAGTGGGCGTATTGTCTGTGTTCCAATGGCTTCGAGCCTGCCATTTATTTCTCTCTGGGAAAATTTATTAGCACATCGACGGATACTTTAAAGAGCCGGGCGTATGCCTCTAGTATTTTATGATCGAGTTTTTTGAATACACCTGGTTTGAAGTGACGCTTTACCTGCCAGCGGTAAAGACCCATAGCCTGTGCAAGCGTGAGCGGATCCATCCAGTTTTTGTACATGAAATATTCTATCGGCGATGTTTCATTATTTCCCGCTCGCGTTGCGGCCTCTCTTGCCTTTTCCTCAAACTCGCCGATCACCTGGTTGAGGACAATTTCTTCCGCCTCCCATCCTTTAGTGGTGGTCTGCGTGTAACGTCCTTGATCATCGACAGCATACATAGCTTTTCTCTCACCATGCATGGTCTTTGCATCGTCCTGAGGCACTTCGGATATCTTCATATTAAAACCCTATCGGATTTATGAAACGGCTTTGAAAGAGTTCTCACAGCTTGAAGAAGAAAGATAGCATTTTTTTTGTTGGAAACTATAGATAGGAGAGCAACGTCTGTCAAGAAGAAATGGACAAAAGAAAACAGCCGGCTGAATGCTCCGGCCGGCTGTTACAAACTCAATTTATCCTTCATGTATTTCACAGGATAAACTAATAACCCTTATATTCAAGCATGGCCTTGAATCCGTCAGGATTTTGTTTTACTTCCGTTTGGTAGTCGGCGATCGCCTGCTGGTAAAGCTTTGGGTCCATGTCTTCACCTCCTCGCTGCGGGTCGTACTCCATGTATGTGCAACTCTTCATTGCTTCAATTGCTTCCTGCTGATTCACAGGGGAGAATCCAGATGTGCGGGCGCGCCACCATCCCATAAGGACTCCCTCACGGAGATAATATATCTTACCGGGTTTAAAGTCGAGATGCGCAACTGCTGCGTTCTCAGTTGCAACAACAACATAATGAGGCCCCGGCTTAATACGGGTGACAAAATATGTTTTGCCTTTGGTCTCACCGATAAGCTTTCCGTCTAAATAGTTCCAAAATACTATAGCAAAACCGAATGATGTATCGCGGATGATTACAAGTGTGGCGGTATCAGTACGGGGTGTAAGATCCGGCTTACGATCGGGGGCTATCATACTTGTTGCCGCACAGCCGGAAAGCAGGATGAGGCATATGGATAATATCAGCAGTCTTCTCATGATTTCTCCTCTTTAAAATTATTTTTTTAAGACGTGAAAAAAAACTTAATTGTAGTTCTCAGAAGATGATTAACACAGCCGTTTTCTGCTGATGTTACAGCACAGGTTTTTATTACTTCTCCAATTGACGGATTTCATAACGAAAAGTTGTCATTATGTCAAGTCGGATTTGCCATTGTCTTGGCTTTAAAAGTGTTACTTGCATGATGATAGTTAGGCATATATGATGCGCAATACCGGATACGCCTAAGTGCTCGTCAGTTTCATTCGGATAAGGTAGAAACCAGGAGGGCTGTCTTAACTATGATAAATGATCGATGGTTTAAACTGCTTTTTGTAGCAATACTCTGCATAGGCATAGGTGCCTGTATACATGCGCCCGTTTGTGAAATTTCGGATATAAGAGGCGGCAGTAACATTTATGGAAGCAGTACTTCTAGGGTGCTGATAATGTATAAAAGCAAGTATGGCAGCACAAAGCAGTATGCCGAATGGATACATAGGGAGATCCCGAGCCGGATGGCAGACGTGGATAAATGTAATGCCCCGGAATTTACGAAGTATGACGTGATCGTCTTTGGCGGTTATGTCCGTACAGGCCGGATTGTCGTTGCTCCGATGATTGTTGAAAACTGGAATATCATCAAAGGCAAGCAAGTTGTTTTGTTTACTACCTCCGGCACGCCGCCGGAGCATCCCAACATCAATAAAATCTATAATGCCAGTCTGCCCTACGAGATTCGAAAAGACATAAAATATTTTCCACTTCGCGGCAGGATGCTGCACAAGGATCTGAGTATCTACGATGAGAGTCTTGTGGCCGTCGGGAGGATGATGGAAAGAGATGAAGCCTTAAAAAGATTCATGACTGAGGATTTTGATGAAGTGAAACAGGAAAATATTTACCCCGTACTGGAGTACATTAAAGCACAATTGACCAGCAAATAGATATACTGAGACTTCCGATTAATTGAGGACATGCTTTTGGTTCAGTAAAACCTCCCCCTACCCCTCCAAAGGGGGACAACACCCCAAACCCCAGCCAGCGGTTGACAGTCCCTGCAATATCTTCTAACCATCTGATTTTTATAAGAACAAATCTCAATACTCATTTTTTTACAGCAGGCATAATACAGTGAATTTACTCATAGTTTGGTATCGAAAAATAGGTAATTTTTTGTGATCTGCGTCACCGCTTTTTCACTATGCTGTATATAAAATATAATCAAAATTGCTCTATAAGCAATAGAGTGTTCTTTAATGATAGTAAGGAGAATGAATATGACAACATTACTATCAGCGCCGATCATGATGAGGCTTGCCGAACACCACCATCACCATACCGGAATCGATACGCCTGAAATTGCGTTAGTTGTCTTCTGTTTCGTCGTCATTGTTCTTATGACGGGGCTTGTCCTCAAAAGGGATTAAGTGGACTATATTTATATTTAACCGGTTAAGACGGGCATGATTAACCGGCGAGATAACCAAAACTTGCGCATCGCCTGCTTTACCTCCTCCTTAAACAAGGGGAGACCTCCGGGTCTCCCCTTGTTTTTCTTGGAAGATCCTGTCAGTTACTTTATGAACTGCCCGGTAGACTATGACAGACTTGGAGTGATGGAATTCCCATGAGGCTCTTTGTCGTTGACACAGACATTACTATCTGATAGCAAACAAAACAACGTGCTTAAGCTGTAAAGCGTAGCTCCATAATTTTTATGAATATGTCCCATCATGAAAATCCTTTTCGTCAATCCGCCTAATTCCGGACGCAGTATTCCGGAAGAACAATACGGGGTCACATCCATCAAACAGATCTTTAAGGGGGAACCATTCAGTCTCGAGGTTATTGCCGGGGCGCTTACAGGGCATGACCTGGTAATCCTCGATATGAAATGTGAGGAAGAAGACGCCTTGTGGAGGATCATCGCTGATTTTCGACCTGACGTGATCGGCTTCACGGCAGTCACTTGTGAAGCTAATACTGTGCTCAGATATGCCAGGAGGATCAGGGAAGAGCACCGTACTGTTATTGTTATCGGGGGGAATCACGCCACATGTGATCCGTCCTATTTCAACAGGGAAGAAGTTGACTACATCGTTATCGGCATCGGCAAAAAGAGCTTCAGCGAACTGATACACCACCTTCAAAACGGGGATATTGATATGGTCATTCCCGGTGTTGCAAAAACATCACCCGGCTCTTCCCTTTCATACACGCCAAGGGACTACAATCTGGATGATCTGATGGATGATTATCCGCCCCGCTATGACCTTGTGGAAGGGTACAGGGGGCATTATGTTCTGGAAAAATTAGGAAT
>DATKLL010000006.1:0-8730 GCA_035542475.1 Syntrophales bacterium | reverse complement strand
AAAAATACGAAAGATTCTGTCGAAATAGGGTGGTTCGATTCCAATACCGTTGTCTTTGACAGAGAACCTCCACTCGCTCCCTTCCAAAGATGCTCCGACATGAATCTCGGGGGGATCATCACCGGCAAACTTGATTGCGTTGCCTACAAGGTTTTGAAATACCTGGATGAGCATGGACTGATTCGCCATCACTGTGGGAAGTGAGTCAGTTGTGACGGTTGCCCCACTCGCCTCTATTGCAGCTTTTAGATTGGACAGAGCCCCGGTCAACGCAGCTTTGCAATCAGTCGGTTCCAAGTTTCCCGCATTCCTGCCCAGACGTGAATACGATAATAGGCTTTGAATGAGACAATCCATACGAGTGATTGTCTCGAGTACACGCGAGATGAATTCGTGGGCCTGTCCGTCCAGGCTATCCCTGTACCGCCTTTGCAAAATCTTTACGTACGCTGCAATCCCAATAAGCGGCTCTCTTAGATCGTGTGCAGCCACATACGCAAATTCTTCCAGATCCTTGTTACTGCGCGCCAGCGCCTCCGTTTGAGCACGAAGCATCTCTTCCGTGCGCTTGAGATTACTCAGATCCTTGATTATGGTGACTATGCTCACCGGTTCGGCTCTTTCGTTGGTCAAGAGTGAGAGGCTTACTAAGACCGGGATAGTGGCGCCGGACTTTGTTAAGTGGGTGAACTCCACATTCTTAATCGTTTCTCCCTGCTTGCAGCGCACATGGTAGTCTTCTGCCTGTGCGTGAAGGTGTGAAGGCATGATTGTCATTACGGATTTTCCGATCAGCTCATCCCGGCGCCAACCATAGGTTTCTTCAGCCGTGCGATTCATGTCTATGACAGTGCCTTCCAAGTCCCTGATGAAAATCGGATCAATGGCATCCATAAATACTTTAGAAGCGTGAAACAGTTTTTCTTGCGCGAACTTGAATTCACTGGTTTCAAGTTCGGCGCCCAAGACCCTGAGAAGCGTGTCATCCTGAGAGCGTTCCACGACTCTTCTCCTTACGGGCAATCATTTCCAATCATCGGGCACTATCCTGATTTGGTCCTCAGTTTCTAAGCCCCCCGCAGATGCCATCTGGACTCCTTGTTGCTGTCTGAATCCCTACTAGACCTGCGCTTTGCGCTTTTCATCGCCCAAGTCGTTCACTAAGAGCACCATCCATTTGCTATTGCCTAGCATCACGGACTGAAGGTACAGAGGCCAGGCCGGCACATGGAGGTACTTCTCTCGTGCTTCACCGAAAGCAGTGCAACAAATTCAGCGCCTTCGCTTCGATCCTTTTGCATCATCTTCAAACTGTCCCCAGTAATTCCGTTCACACTCCTGCATACATTGTAAATACAAAGCAGGACTGCTCTGTTCGATAGTAGTGTCAAGCTCTTTCGCCACCTCCGAAACAGGACTTTCCGAATCACTAAATCCCGTTGGAGGAGGGGAACCATAACGCCCGCGGCAGGCATTCTGGCATGCGTTGATATCGACCACGGTATCGCCATCGGCCTGCACGACGTGTTGTGCCTTAATCAATGTGCAGCACCGGATCCCATGCACAGTTTCTCCAATTTCAGCGGGTACCAAGCATGGAATGAAGAACGGCACAATCATGACGACCATAAGTCTAATGACCGTACGAACAGCGGTCATTGTGTCACCTCCTCAGCTTTCCGCTGAGCACGGATATGATTGATAGCCGATTGTGCTTTGCCACAACACGAAGAGTGCCAAGACCATCGTTATGTTGACGAAAAAGCCTCTTTTCTCCGCCTTTTGAGCATGCCCTTCCATACTTACCCTGGTCAACGGAATCGTGCATGTTACTTGAACCCCATTTCGTCTGGTGACTTTCCACATGCTTCGAGCACAATACCCCTTAATTGAAGAAGGCGGAGTACTCCGTCGGCAGGCGATTCATCCCACACTTTCACATACTCTTTCACCCAATTTTCCGCTGCCTTTATTGCCTTCTCAGGGGCGCCCTTCATTTTCGGAGTGTACTCCTCCTTTACCTGTCTAAGGGATTTTGTACGTTCTGCTCCTTTTTGCTGCCTAATAATTGCTTCGCTTGCCTCCATGAAGGCCACCACTGCATCGCATGGACTGAGCTTTCCTGACGTCTTTGCCATGCGTGGACCAACTTTGGCCCGCTTTGCAGAACGTGGTTTTGCCGGTGAGACCTCTTCAGCTATACCTGTTTTGAGTCCCTCTATCTCCTCAACCACATGGGATCTTTCGCGGTTTGGCGAGGCGACTTGCTGCTCGGGTGCTCTATTCTTTGGCATAACCTCTTTGTTTTCGGCAGACCGAGCTGCTTTGGTTTTATTCAGGTCGTCCAATTCCTGCTGCAATCTCGTATTTTTATCTGTGACGGTTTTTAAGTCATTACTTAGACGACTTTTTTCCTGATTTAAACTGGCGGCTTCTTCAGTCAATCTCTTGACCTCGGCGTTTAGTCTTTCAATTTGCTGCTTGGCGCTCTCGAGTTCTTCTTTGTACCTGCCGCATCCTGAAACCATGAACAACAAAATGCTCGCGAGCAGCGCCCAGCATACGACAGGACCAATTGACGGGAATCCTCGTACAAAATTCTGCGAGTTTCCAAATGCTGCTTCGGAACTCAGACGACCCCCCATCCCCAACATCTGTCTGATCCGTCGGCTCGAATCGCAGATGTTCATGATATTACTCCTGTTCCGGTGTTCTAAAATGGCAACGTCACCTGATGTGGATCTTTTTTTGCCTCAGGTTAAACTAAAGGATTAGCATGTGCCGACTCCCGGCTCATGGAACATTTTCCTTTCACAACTCGATTTGAATTAAAGGCGAAGACGTTTCGCTAGGTGCTCGGCTTCGATAACGGTAACCGTTTCCGAATCCACTTCCGAGCTCTCCAAGTTTTCCTCCCCATCTGAAACCACTCTGCCATCACGGATTCGAACAACTCTGTCACAAGCTTGGCCGATTTCCTCCTCATGCGTGACCACCACCACTGTGTACCCTTGTCGCGCTACAGATCTAAGTTGTTCGACAACCGCGTCAGTGTTCTTTTGGTCAAGCTGACCTGTGGGTTCGTCACCCAGTATCAGTGAAGGGCCATTTACGAGTGCTCTCGCCATCGCCGCCCTCTGGCGCTCTCCCCCGGATAAACGGTTGGCCCAGTGATCCACCCGATGGGAAAGTCCGACCTTGTCTAGTGCTTCCAAGATTTTCTTTCTGCGGGTCCGCTTATCGGACGAGGCATAGATCAGTGGCAGTTCTAGATTCTCGTACACGGTGGAGTTTGGTAATAGATCGCAGCTCTGAAAAATGAATCCCACTTCTTTGCTTCGGAAAAGCGCCTGTTCCTGAGGCGTGAAGCTCAAAACGTTGTGGCCTTTAAATAGGTAAACGCCGGCAGTGGGAGCATGCAGAAGTCCCAGCACATAGAGGAGAGTGGATTTTCCGGACCCGGATGGGCCCATTATGGCCACCATCTCTCCGCGATAAATTGTGACATCGGCCCCGCGAAGAGCATGGATAGTGTTTGTTCCGTCTATGTAGTCTTTTACAAGGCCCCGAGTTTCTATTACTAATCCATCTTCTGCCAATTGCTCACCTTCACCTTGTGGACTTTTGGAATTGGACCCCTTCATTTCAGTTCCCTTGTCGATCGACAGTACCCTTACTCTCCTTTGGGATGCCTTGAAGGCCTTTTTTTCATTTGTTCAGCACATTCCTGAGAAAAATGTGAGCAGCATCTGACAGCTTGCACCGCCTCATTCGTTGTATTGCCTCGTGGGCCGTATTTCCGACCTTCCCATCGGTCGTTGGCGATTTGCACTCGGGAGTAGACGAGCTTCCAGGTGCAGATTCACGGGCCAGCCTGCGTCTTCACTTCCGGACCTTCAGAAATGTTGTGACGCAAGCAAACAGAAACGCCGCCACAGCTAATATCACTGTCACGTAGTAGATATCCATTTCTTCCTCCTTCTCGAAGATTTGCTCTCTCGCAAAGGTTGGACGTGAGGGCCGCAGCCTCACGTTCAAACTTTTTTCAAAGCAGCTCACCTGTCGAGCTTCTGCTTTTCCCTATATCAAATAGCAGCATTTTTCATGCCAAAATCAGTCGGTAGGGGTGATGACGGGATTGTATTGAAATCTTGAGGGAATTCGGCGCAAGACGATTCTGCTACAGCCGCAAATCCTGGAAGGAAATGCGCGAAAGTGAAACGTGAAAATCAAAAGACAAGAATCGTTTACTAGTAAGGCGAAGATAATTCAATTGACTAACGCTATTGTCCATGTTTCAATATCGCACAGCAGCTCACGTCCCTGTTTCATTATCGCTCGTTATTCGCAGCCGCTTCATGTGCCGGTATAAGGCAGTTCGGGATATGTCGAGTTGACGCGCAGTTTCTTGCCTGCTGCCGCCCGAGCGTCGCAAGACATACTCACACAACGATCGCGTGACCTCATCGGTGATGTCGTGTAGAGATCGGCCGCGGGTAAAGCGAATGATGCGCAGGAAGAAATGGTTGACGGAGTAGCGGAGGGCGAGGTACTCTTAGAAAGAGGGGCAAAGGAGCCTTTTCATCAACTTGACGACGGTTTTGCCTGGGTTCGCTCGCATGGTAGACACACCGGACACCCGATTGCGGGCAGCCGACGTATCCCGCTGATCCTCAGGGGTGCCATGAGGTCAAAAAAATGGCAACACCGCCGAATAATTCCGGTTACTCGAGAAAATTTGGTACTGCAGAAGGTCTCTCAATAGGCTTTGGGAAGCTTATAGAATCTGAATTCAGGTGGAGGGAGACAAAACAAACACACCATGACTACAGCGGCTATGCTGTCTATATTGATGCATTTGGATGAAGCAGCACAGAGGAATTGGTTCGTTCGTCCTCCAGCAAGCGAGTGGGGACTTTATGCCTAGTGAACTCTTAGTTTCCACATGTTAGGTTTGAGACGACGGATTAATGCATTCGAAGGCGAGTAAAAACTCCATGTGGCGCGGCATCATTCTTGCCATTGCCCTTACTGCTCTGGCAGGCGGCGTCCGTCTGTGGCCGCTCCAATCCCTCGGAACGAGCGTCGCCTACCTTACGTTCTATCCCACCGTAATCATCGTTGCGCTGTATGGAGGGTTTTCTGTCGGACTGATAGCCACTTTTTTCTCGTGTTTGACTGTATTATTCGCTGGAGCAGCAATGTTCGGCGAATCCTTTGTTAAAGATTTCCCCTTTTGGCTGGCGATGGGTGTCTTTGTCGTAAACTGCACAATCATCTTAGGGATAGTCTGGACTATGCGCCGTTACCAGGCACAAGTTTTAGAAATGCAATCGGACCTGAAACAAAGGAACGCCGAGCTCCAGGCAGCTCGCGACATCCTCCAACAAGAAGTAAAACTGCGTACAGCAGAGTTGACACAAACCAACATAAGCCTAGAAAAAGAGCTCATCGAAAGCAAGAAGGCCGACGAGGCACTGCAAAAAGCACGTGATGAGTTGGAGGTGCGAGTTCAGGAACGAACAGCGAAACTGGAAAAGGCAAACGAAGCCGTAGAAGCCGAACGACAAAGATTATATGACATCCTCGAAACGATGCCGGAAATGGTTTGCCTGTTGAGGTCTGATTATCATGTTGCCTTTACGAACCGCAGCTTTCGCGAGAAATTCGGCGAGGACAACGGGCGACCCTGCTACGATTACCGTTTTGGACGCAAAGAGCCTTGTGAGGCTTGCGAAGCATACAAGGTTTTGGAAACGGGTAAACCCCATCACTGGGATTTTAGAAGGCCGGATGGCTCTATTATAGATGCCTATGATTTCCCCTTTACAGACACCGATGGATCTTCTCTCATTCTGCAGATGCATATTGACATCACCGAGCGCAAGCGAACGGAGGAGGCGCTGCGTCGTTTGAATCGCGAACTGCGGGCCATAAGCAACTGCAACCAGGTTCTTGTGCGAGCAGTGGACGAGCAGACACTGCTCAACGAAATCTGCCGCATCGTTTGCAATGAGGCCGGCTACCGCATGGCCTGGGTGGGTTTTGCCGAAAACGATGAAGCAAAGAACATACGCCAGGTCGCCTGGGCCGGGGGCGAGGAGGATTATCTGGCAGATGTGCTGCTTACTTGTTCCAAAACGGAGCGTGGACGCGGTCCGGTCGGGATAGCCCTCAGGGACGGAGAAAGCGCTTGCATTCAGGATTTCGCAATTGATCCCCAAGCCGCGCCGTGGCGAGAAGGAGCCATAGAGCGAGGCTATCGCTCCTGTCTCGCCCTCCCTCTTAAAGACGAAAGCGAGAGCACCTTCGGTATTCTCTGCATCTATTCCACAGAGCCCAAAGCCTTCACACCAGATGAAATCCAGCTCATGGAGGAGCTGGCAGGCGATTTGGCGTTCGGTATTAACACCTTGCGCACTCGCGCAGAGCGCAAGCGGGCGGATGACGCGGTAAAGAAAAGCCAAGTTCTACTCAATGAGGCCCAGCGAATTGCTCATGTCGGAAGCTGGGAACTGGATATCGTCAACAACGTTCTCACTTGGTCCGACGAAATCTATCGGCTGTTCGAGATCGACCCAGCGAAGTTTGGCGCCTCCTACGAAGCTTTTTTGGATGCCGTCCATCCCGATGATCGGAAGGCCGTCGATTTTGCCTACACTAACTCCGTTAAGACACGGACCCCCTATGCCATCGATCATCGTCTTCGCTTTTCGGACGGACGGATAAAACACGTCCACGAACAATGCGAAACCCACTACAACGCCGATGGCAAGCCCCTCCGCTCCATTGGAACGGTTCAGGATATTACCGAGCGCAAGCGCGCAGAAGAGCGACTTCATCTGTTGGACTTTGCTTTGGATCATGTGAACGAGGCCGCCTTTCTGATAGATGAAAATGCGCGGCCTCGTTTTGTGAATGAAGGGGCTTGCCGCGTATTAGGTTACACTCGATCTGAATTGCTAGGATTGGGTGTGCCAGATTTTGACCCTGACTTTCCCATGGATAGCTGGAACGGCCATTGGAACGATCTAAAGGCGCAGGGTTCGCTGACCTTCGAAGGTCGCCACAAGACAAGGGACGGTCGCATTTTCCCAATTGAGATCAACGCCAACTATTTCGAGTACGGAGGCCAGGGCTACAATCTGGCTTTGGTGCGCGACATTACCGAACGCAAGCGAGGCGAAACGGAGCGTGAAAGTCTGATCACGGAATTGGAAGCCAAGAATGCCGAATTGGAAAGATTCGCCTATACGGTTTCTCATGATTTGAGGAGCCCTTTGATTACGATCAAGACATTCTTAGGTTTTGTCACGGAACAGCTAGCCAAGGGCAACACGCAGGAACTGAAGCCTGACTTGGACCGGATCGACAAGGCGGCAGATAAGATGGGGCAACTCTTGGGAGAGATACTTGAGATTTCTCGTGTGGGACGGATGTTCAATCCACCTTCGGAAGTGTTAATTGCGGAACTCGTAAATGAAGCGTTGGAGCTCTTGGCCGGGAGGATTGCGCAACACGGGATCGAAGTACAAATCGTTTCGGATCTCCCCGTCTTGTACGTTGACCGTCCACGCGTGCAGGAGGTTTTCCAAAACCTGATCGAAAATTCCATAAAATTCATGGGCGATCAGCCCCAACCGAGGATCGAGATTGGTGCAAGGCAGGATGGTGAGGAGACGGTCTTGTTTGTCAGGGATAACGGCATGGGTATCCAACCCAATTTCCATGAAAAGGTGTTCGGTCTCTTTGACAAGTTAGACCCACAGACCGAGGGAACCGGTTTAGGATTAGCTCTGGTCAAACGGATCGTGGAAGTGCATGGTGGTCGTATATGGGTGGAATCCGAGGGCACAGGACATGGCTCGACGTTCTGTTTTACGCTGCCTTCTTTCTGGAGCCTTCCGCCGGACCGTAATTATGAGAGGTGAGACATCATGATTTTGCTGGTCGAGGACAACCTGGATCATGCGGAAATAGTGATGCGCACTTTCAAGGCTCACCAGGTGGACCATCCGGTTCTACATATGACCGACGGGGAGACTGCTCTGGATTACCTGCGTCGAAGAGGCGAATACGCCGATCCCGAGAAAAGCCCTCGACCCGACTTGATCCTTTTAGGCCTCCGCCTGCCAAGGGTGGACGGCCTGGAAGTCCTCAAGAAGATAAAACAGTCCAAAGCGCTGTGCGGGATACCGGTCGTAATCCTGACGAGTTCGCAGGCAGGTGATGACCTCAAGATGGCGTGCGAATACCATGCAAATAGTTGTGTTGTGAAGCCTTTGGAGTTTAGAGAGTTCACGGAGCTAATGAGAAGCGTAGCGTCTTATTGGCTTAATTGCAACGTCAATCCCCGTGGACCAAGATAATTTTTCTCAGCATCCGGGAGCATTGTTGGACTCCCAGATAGAGGAAAGGAACCGCAACATGAAAGGACGACCTTTGAAGATCTTGCTGGTTGAAGACAACGGAGATCATGCAGAGATGATCAGCCGAAGTCTCAAATCTCATCCGTTGGCTAACATCATTCATCAGGTGAGCGACGGACAGGCCGCGCTGGATTACCTTCTCAGAGAGGGCGCATACGAAGATCCCAAGAAGAGCCCTAGGCCCGATGTGATCCTTTTGGATCTGCGCTTGCCAAAGCTAGACGGTTTGCAAGTCCTGGCTCGCATAAAAGGAACCGAGGGGTTGCTCAGGATACCGGTAGTGGTTCTAACGAGTTCCGAT
>DATKLL010000005.1:0-3003 GCA_035542475.1 Syntrophales bacterium | reverse complement strand
ATCATATCTTCAGTTCTCTTTTTGGCTTCCTCAATAATCCTGCTTGCCTCTGCTCGATAGATAATGTACCCGCCCCCTTTTTTGCTTTGCATACTTTCTGGATATCCTTTCTATTTCGCAAGACGTCCAGGGATGATAAAGTCATTGGTCGGCACAAATTGCTTCACCGCATCTATCAATTTTGAACGTTCATCTGAACAGACAAAAATCATATCAGGGTATTCTTGTTTCGCAATCAAGTAAGCTGAAAGCTGTGCAAAATCAAAAATATTAGGGACCCAGACTCTTTCAAGAATAGAATCCGTTTGTGCAATCATTTCTTCTGTAAATACGATTCTCTGCATCTGAAGGAGATCCGTAGCAAACCTGCTGACGAGGGCTTTATATTCATTTTCGCTAATTTGATCGTCCTGATGAAGAGGGTATTTCCATAACCGATAAAAAACCTTGCGGATCTCAACAATCGCAAGGTTTAAGTAAAATAAATCGTGGTTATTATTAAAAAGGCTGTTTACTACATCAGAACCTATTTCAGATTTGTAACGCTTAATAAAGGCGCTTGACTCAAGAAAGTATTTTGGCATTTATTCATTATCTCTTTCCTCTGAGAGGAGTCTCGATAATGACGGCAATCTTTTTGTTATTTCCCATACTTGTTCTACGGAGGGAGCGCCGGTGGCCATTTCTTGTAATTTATGATTTAGCTCTTCGCGGCCGTATAGTGGATCAGTAAGCCGCAAAGGCAGAACCATTTTCACATCAACTTTAGGCTGACTGTGCTCCCAGGAGGGAAATATTAATATCATATTCCCCCATTCATCTAACCGTTTAAATCTTGATATATTCACAGGTGTTAGACTTATCTCGTCTACGCCTAAAGTTCCCAACAATACAGATGACGTGTCCGTCAGCATTTCCTTATTATATAATGTCGTTTCCATAACTTTATTCTATCTTAACCCATGACTGAGAATCAATATTCATGTCAACCACTGGTTGATTATTACGAACAGTTTTTTGTACTTTCCCGGTAAAAGTAAACTGATGAGATAATTCCGCACTCTCTATAAATGCTCCAACATGCCGTATCTCAGCCATTTCCTTGCCGGCGAGGAGCTCGGCAGGATGAAATGGCTGACCGAGTTTCATAGGCGTAGCATACTCCTCATACAATTGCCACAGAAGTTGCTCAACAGAGTCTTTTGGAATATCTACTTTTAGTCCGAGTTCTTTTGCCTCGTCCCGATCAATAGGATATGCATGTATAGTAATATCTCCTGTAATTTCTTTTATGATTCTTTCCATTTTTTCACTGTCTTTTTTCTTGTCCATATGAAGAGATAGAAGCCTCTCAGTCAAAAGCTTAGCCATCCGATATGCACGGTATGCATTCCCGATAGACAATGGATGCAGTTTTTCAACCAGCATTTTATAAACATCTGCCATTTGTTCGACTTTTACGCCGGCTTTCTCTTTCGCAAACAAGAAATAAGAATTCAGATCTTCCACGCTCACTTCAAGCTGTTGCTGAGGATTAGCGGGATTTTGTGGATTGAAAGGATGCCCAGTGGTAGGGTCAACAGGCGTTAGTTCACCAAGCTTACCCATGAAAATGCTATCTGCTCCAAGTGCGATAAGCGTTCCTGCACTATGTGCTTTATAAGGCACTACTACTTCAAACGTATCACAGTGATTACGAATCAATTTTACTATGCGTATTGGCGCCAGCATGTCACCACCGCTTGTGTATAACAACAAACTTATTTTCTTAGCCTTGCCGATTTTTTCAAGATGCCTGCTTAACAGGGGGACAACATCACCTGCGATCCTCGTAGCAAAAGGCTGCCTATCACCTGTGATATAGGTAATAAGCCGAGAATTTTGCTCATTTTCTAACTGTTGAAAGAGTTCCTTTTTATTCATAGTCTGTTGTTAGGATAGCAAAAAATGTCCTTTTCAGCAACATTATGTTACCTCCCCTCCACAATCTCGATCTCCTCCGGTGTGAGGCCGTAGAGATCGTAGACAATCTGGTCTATCAGATTATCCGTGGCCTTTATCTTTGCTTTTAATGGTGCCAGCACGGATATGCTCTCATTGAAATGCCTTTCCAATGCCTCCTGAATTTTCCGGCTTGTTGTATCAACAGATATCTTACTTCAATTATGGCATCAAAAATATCTGAAACTTTTTCTTTTTGTGCTTTCCATAAAGAAGTTGTGGGCAGATGATGTTCGAGGTAGTTGTTTGAGAAAAGGTTTTGGTTGTTCCATAGGAATAACTTTGTCTGTTCAGCCATACGCTAACGTATCAGGATTTCTACTATTTTTCAAGTAATGCGGAAAGCAGCAAGAATCTGCCAACTGTGTAACCTGCAGACTAACGCGGGCGAATCATGCTCCCAGCAGCCGTTGCTGCAAAAGGTCTTCGCAGCTGCGCCTGCCGTCAAGGACGGCGTGAATGAAAACCGCCTTGTCTTTAATTTCGTATATAATGCGATATGGCTTAAAAAATATCTCTCTGAACTCCAAGATCCCCCAGCGCTGCATCTCGGGCGGGTGATTGCCGCGCGCAGGCATTCTCTCCAGAGATGCCATGGCCCTTTCAATGTTGTCAAGCAGATGTTCAGCCTTCCCCGGCGAGTCATTGTTCGCGATAAACCTGTAGATCGAATAAAGGTCGTCCTGTGCAACCCCGGTAATACGGACTTCGTATTTCACGGCTTTCCGGCAGCGCTTATTCTCTTTTTCAATTCTGCGAATGTCTGATGAATCGGTTTGTGCCTGCCTTCACGCATGTCCTTTCTTCCCATTGCCAGTATCTTCAGTATTGCCATGCTCTCGCGGTCTTTTTCATATTCCTTTATGTCCTGGATTATTACCCGAGCCTCTCCGTTTACGGTTACGACAACCGGATTGCCGGTCTCGGATATTTCGCTGATTATCTCCGATGCGTGAGATTTGATATGACTGATGGGCTTGACGGCTGTGCTCAGTTTCATCC
>DATKLL010000004.1:0-3752 GCA_035542475.1 Syntrophales bacterium | reverse complement strand
TCTGCATTCTTGGTGTCACTGTACCATTCTTCCGGGGCAGCCATCAGAATAGCCCTTCGGATTGCGACAGTATTTTCATTTGGCGTTTGAAGTGATGTGCAGAGAAGGTGCAAGAAGTATCTAACAACCTGGGATGTTTCCATTGGCGTACGTAGACCCGTAGCGCCTTTCGCCTCGATTAGTATTCGATTTTCTCCCGATTTTGATCGAACGATGATATCCGGTCTGACCCCACCTGCAACGTCGACCATAAATCCGGGATGCGTATTCCAGCGAGAGTCATCTTTGAATAGGTCGAAGTCCCAGGTGCCAATTAAGTCGCCAAGGCCGTTAGCGTCAGACGTTGAGTTTGTGATCCTGACTCTATTAAGGTCATCAATATCTCCCTTTCCGCTCTGAAGCGCGGAGTAAACGAAGTCAACAACTTCATCTTCAGTCATACATCAATCTCCTTATTGAGCCCAACGTTCTGTGGGGTCTGCTGCTTGGCAGCAGCACCCCATGGTTATGGCTTTGGCTCTAACTCCTGCAATAACGCACGAGCCGCTGGATGATCGCCATCCCTGTTAGCTCGTCTCAGAAGCCGTTTTGCAGTAGATACTGTTTTCATGACTCCTTTTCCTTCAAGGTAAGCTAGAGCTAGATAGAAGTTAGCATCATCTCTGGACGCCTCACAGATGCCTTTGCTTTTAACTACCTTCCGGTATAGATCAAATGCTCTCTGATGATTTATTCTTACGCCTTTACCCCAGTAGTAATGGATTCCGAGCTGAAGAAGTGCTTCGTCATCACCTGAATCAGCGGATTTTTTAAACCAGTGGATTGCTCTCCTGAAGTTGTTGCTCTCCCGATATGTTATGGCAATATTGTTGGCAGCACATGATTCACCGCCCTTATATGCTCGCTTTAGCCACTTAATAGCGAGCTTCGGATCTTTCGAAACACCATCACCTTGACTGAGCATGACCCCAAGGGTGTTTTGTGCCGATGCGTGACCAGAGTCTGCAGCTTTCCTGAACCATCCGGCTGCTTTTTCCAATGACACCTCGATTAATGCGTTTCCTTGTTCATCCTTGTATCCGTGATCATAGCCGTCAGCGACTGCCCATTGCGCTTCTGCGTCGCCTTTCTGCGCCTTCTCAAGTAGGCTCTGCCACTCAAGTTTTGACATCGCATATGAGGGAAATAACTCCGCACCTTCTTCGCGGGGCAGTTTCCAAGGTTCTTGTGGGTTAATGATTTTATTATTCATTTTGTTCGCCATAACGGTGCGGGAGATCACCTGACGGCTTTTTGGTCAGGTGCATCTCCCTTGTTGTGCCTCTTCAGTTCGCGTTGCTATGAATCCCTCTTTTGTAATCTCGGAAATGCCGAAACCATACTGTTGAAGTTCATGCCTCACATCATCACTTGAGGTACAGCCAATGACCTCCAGAATTGAATACGGCGGATCGGCTGAAAATTCTCCATGATGAAGGTCCACTTGTGCAAGCATCGCAATTGCCTGCTCTTCGGGGGACAAGCTCAAGTCTTGTTTGAAAGTCGTAATTCCTGTCAGATGGTTTTCCTCATGCCTTTCTTGCCGTAGACGTCTCACAACAGGAGTATTTAAATCATTTTCGATTATCCAGACAGGGACATGAGGAGGCACCGCAGCTAAACGCTCTCCGTATGCGGGCTCGACAATCAGCATGACTTTGTATGGTTGATTCATTTTTTATCTCTTGTGGCACAACGTGCCTGGGTTTGACCCGCCGTGGTTTTCTGGCGGGTCGTAACCCTGGTTAAGTCTCATGTTTTTCAGGTTCTGGTTCCGTTATGACCCAAGTTGACAACAGGTCAGGATTTTCAATCTTTTCACCAGACATTTTGAGAGTATATGTCCCCGGCTGTGCAGCCTTTATTGCGCTTTGATCGGGTGGCATCGTCCACGACTGACCTTCATAAACGCCTTTCAAAGCGATCTTTATACCGTTTTTATCGGCAGATTCGATCACACCATGCATCTGTTGTCTCTGAGTCTCATTCCCTTTATGGTCTACATATGTAATGCCTACCAATATGTATTTCCCGATGTAACTTTCTCCGACTTTTCTATACCATCTTGGCTTTGGACTACCTTTATTCATAGTTGCCTCTTCATAGACTTAACGTCGTGGGGGCGCAGCGGCGAAGCGAAGCGGAGACCAGCTGCCGCCACCTGGTTGAACATCGGGATGCTACTTAATGACTTGATGCCCGTTCACTTCACCATAATCCCCGTTAAGGAAATATACCGTCTCGCCACTTTTGAGCCGTTTCCCAGAAATCTCTATTGTGAGCTGAATGGGGAATTCTTCTTTCGTCTTAAAAAACTTCTGCTTCTTCGAGCTGACTGCTAAAGTTACCCTTCCTTCTCTTGGAAGACTTAGAACTGGATTTTCGAATTTCCCTTCGCTGTAAAAAAAGTCGTAAATCTTTACAATATAATTGCTTCCTCGTTTCTCGATTTTCCAATTGGGTTTCTCATCTGACCCATTGATCAGTTTTGAAGAAACGATTTTCAGTCCAGTCGAGTAGGTCCACATATTTGAATTGGAGGGGGTCTCTTCTTCACCGAAGCAAGGAACTGCTAACATAATTAAGGCTACTATCAGCAAAGTTCGCATTGAAATTTCCTTTTTAGTGTTCAACGGTCCGGGGGCTGTGCGGGGCCGTGCTGTTTGCGGCATCCGAACCGGCACCTGGTTATATGTGATGAATATCTTATATGCCAAATAATGACGCTTAACCCCAGCGCGTTTTTACCACCACTTTTCTTTCTTTAGTATGTTTCTTAATCTAACCCAAGACGGTATACCTATGAACACAAATAGTACAAGGCATATAGCTCGCCACTTGTTAACCGTCAATGACGAAACCATGCCCCTATTTCCTTCGTGAAAAAGTGCATTGCGAAAAGAAATATACCAATAAAAATTAGCGCTATACCAAACGATATCTTAAGATACTTTTTTAGTTCTGGAGTTATTTGCATTTTGGCTGCCTCCGCGGACACCACAATTCGTCAAAAACCATAACTTTTCTTTCATATAACGTGGTGGGAGATCACCTGTCGGCTTTTCGGACAGGTGCATCTTCCTGGTTGAGCGATCATTTTCTTACTGCACTCTCTCGAATTTCGAGAATCGGAACCACATGTAGTGGGCGAGATATATCAAAATTATCAAAACCGGAAGTGTGAATAAGGAAAGGTGTGAAATTGAAACAAGGTAAATCCAACATGCAAGCACCAGCAGGTAAATGAATGAAAATAAAAAAAGCACAAAATAAGGGTGTCGTGGACGAGAAGCCAAACCACAAAAACGACAGGTGAGGCAGAACACTCCTCCGAATAGAAACAGTGGCATCATGGAACGAAATCCAAGGCCGAATATGTAATCGAATTTTGAGAAGCGTTTGCCACAGTGAGGGCAACTGAACCTTTCCAGTAGGCTATTCTTCATCTATTTTTCTCTTTGGTTTATTGCTTTCAATTATTGACGCTCAACGGGGCGGCTTATGGGGTCTGCGGGTCCCCACCGCAGCACCCCGTGGTTGGATGTCACTTGATCATCAGAAGACCCATAAGGTTCCAGATGCCATGAGCTATAATCATTGGCCAGAGCTGTTTAAGTCTGACAAAGGCGTATGTAAACAAAACCGCCATTACAAAAATACCGACAGCTCCAGCTGCACCCTGATAAAAATGGCATGATACTCTGATTACAATA
>DATKLL010000003.1:0-79633 GCA_035542475.1 Syntrophales bacterium | reverse complement strand
TGAACTGGAGCCTGGATATGCAGGGGCTTATTATAACCGGGGTTGCATTTATAAAAAGGGCGATGAACAGCGGGCGATCAGGGATTTCACCAAGGCAATCGAATTGAAATCAGACTATGCGGAAGCATATAACAACCGCGGAAGCCTTCATGCGGAGATTGGAAATTATAGGCAATCTATCAGGGATTTCTCCAAGGCAATAAAGCTTAGACCGGACTATGCCATGGCGTATGTTAATCGCGGGATAACCTATGCCAGGCATGATAAAAAATCTCTGCTTTCAATTGCTGATATTAAAAAGGCCACAAAATTGGGGCATGAGTTAGCAAGGGATTTATGAGGATGATGACATTGTGAAAATGGCAAAAATAAATTGGGGAATTGCGGTGTGATATTGGCAAAGTGAGTGAATATAAAGATCTACAGTGGAGGTTTATAAGATGGAAGAGACAAATAACATCTACATACCTGATAATCGGCAGCTGTTCTCAGCTTCCAAAACTGGTCTATTCTGGAATTCCCTAAGGCCATTAAGCAGCGATTATCAGGAAAAGGGAAAAGATGAAACGATAATAGAGAAAAATCTTCCTGCCGATCACTTGACCGCAACTTACTGGGGATGATGGTGTGGATCTCATGGCAGGAAGAAATATTCAACATCCATCATCACACAAGGTTAAATTATCATACAAAATGCAATCCAGAGTCCGGTTCCAGTTTAGATGGAGAGATGAAGAGATAAAGACATGGGAATCGGTATCAAAGAAAAAAAGATTAAATCAGCAACCGGGGCACCTGGATATTCTATAATTTCACATAATAAATTGGTAAAAGGAGAGATGAGAGCATGGCAACAACAAATACAGAAATAAATGATGCAATTAAATTGTCCGTAGAAATTGCAAAATCATATGCGAGCTCAGGACAAGCAAATCCGGAAATCATTCCTGATCTTGTTGAAAAGGTGTATCGTAAATTAATTACACTCTATGAAGGAAAATGCTAATAATTATTTCGCTGGTATGGGGAGTAAGGTGAAAAAATCAATGTCGGATCACATCTCTTTCATCCCGTAATCTTCACTTCCCATCATGTATCCAGGGTCACACTTTGTAGGTGTAGTCAATACTCGACGCTATTAAAATTTTTAATCCACCCTGCCTGCATAGTACTGACTGAAAGATGCTACGCAAACACGCTTTCGTAAAAGCAGGATTAAAGAAAAGTCACGATTAAAAGGGCGTGATTAAAATGAGGCATTCCTGATAAAATCCACGGCATTTCTGAAGATGGCAATGCCCATCCCCTCTTCCGGTAGTTTTTCCCTGGTCCAGCGCGGATGATTGGTGTAGTGGACATAGGCCTCGGGATGGGGCATGAGGCCGAAGATCCTTCCTGAACTGTCACAGATACCGGCAATGCCGTCTGTAGCGCCATTAGGATTGGCGGGATAGTCCATCGTGGCATCTTTATAGTCCTCATTGCTGTACTGAACAACAACCTGATGATCTTCATGAAGTCTTTTTAAAATATCATTATCCTTTGTAATGAACTTACCTTCACCGTGTCTTACGGGCAGGTAAATGCCGGCTATCTTTCTTGTGAAGATGCAGGGAGAATTGCGGTTCACACGGAGATAGACCCATCGATCTTCAAAACGGCCTGAATCGTTGAAAGTCAGGGTTACCGTCTGTGTCCGGTAATCTCCGTCGAAGCCGGGAAGCATGCCCAGTTTCACAAGCAGCTGGAATCCATTGCAGACGCCCAGGATCAGCTTTCCCTGTTCGATAAACCTCGCGAACTGATCATACAATATCTCCTGTTTCCCTTTGACCTTCGCATGCAGAATGCGGTTTGCCCCGGCCTTGGCCGAGCCCAGGTCGTCGCCGTCCAGGAATCCCCCGGGCAGGTTGAGGGAATGGTAATCGTCGAGGCTTTTTTCACCGCACAGTAATTCACTGATGTGGATGATATCGACCTCATCGAAGCCCGCGAGCCTGCAGGCGTGGGCCATCTCCATCTCACAGTTGGTTCCGTTTCCCGTAATGACGATTGATTTAACCTTTTTCGGCATACTTTCTAAAAAATCTCTTATCGAACATTAAAAGTCCAGCGGCCTCTGCCATGCTGCCTTTAGATCGCGTATATCTTCCTCAATAATCCTGTTTCCTCTAATTCCATCCATCTTTAAAAATCTTTCGGTACTGACTGTTCCCACCTGATCGAAGACAGTTTCCCTCATCATCTCTTCGAAGGACTCTTTCGCAGCGGGGGAAATCGTAACGACAAATCTGCTTTGAGACTCGGAGAAAAGAAGTGTATCATCCCGGTTGATGCCGGAAGAAGGAACAAGGGCAAGGTCAATTGACATGCCCAACCCTCCGGCAAAAGCCGACTCGGCAAGGGTGACACCCAAGCCCCCGTCAGAACAATCGTGACAGGAAGCGACGAGCCCTTTCCTAATGGCCCCGCTCAAGGCATTGTACAAGGCCTTTGCCTTTTCTGCATTGACCTTTGGTACTCCATTCCCTATAAAGCCGTGCATGGCATACCACTCGGAAGCGCCCAATTCGGGATAAGTCTCACCGACAATATAAACCAGATCACCCGGGCGCTTCGCATCCATGGTGACCGCTTTTCGTACATCCTCGATTTTCCCTATGGTAGAAAACAAGAGTGTCGGAGGGATCGATATTTTTACATTTCCGATATGGTAGTCATTTTTCATGCTGTCTTTTCCCGAGATGCAGGGAACACCATAGGCCGTTGTGTAATCATACAGAGCCTCATTCGCGCGGACGAGTTGGGCCAGCTTATATTCACCGTCGGGAGTTTTTTCTGATTGGACCGGATCACACCAACAGAAGTTATCCAGCCCGGCCATTTGCGTAAGATCTCCCCCCACGGCAATCGCATTTCTGACCGCCTCGTCTATCGCGCATGCGGCCATATGGTAGGTATCAATATCGCTGTAGCGGGGACAAATGCCGCTGGCTACCACTACGCCCTCGAAGGAGGTAAGAACAGGCCGGATCACGGCGGCGTCGCCCGGCCCGTCGTTATAAACACCAACCAGCGGTTTGATGACGCTGCCTCCCTGAACCTCATGGTCATACCGCCTGACGACAGACTCTTTGCTGCAGATATTCAGGCGGGAGAGCATTTTTTTCAAAGCCTGTCCTATGGAGGCGGGCTCGCGAAAATCAGGCTCCGGATGTCTGGGCGGTGCCCATTTTGCGGTAAGCTGCATCTGCGGAACCCCGCCGTGGAGGAAATCCATCTCGAGACAGGCAACAGTTTTGTCTCCATAAAGGACATGGAATTTTCCAGAATCCGTATATCTGCCGACAACAGTCGCTTCCACATCCATCTTGCGTGCGAGGCCGAGGAATTCTCCGACTTTCTCCGGGGCGACCGCCAGCGTCATCCTTTCCTGCGATTCAGAGATGAGAATTTCCCAAGGGTTCAAACCGGGATACTTCAGGGGGGCTTTTTTCAGGTCGATTTCACAGCCGCCGGACAAACGCGCCGTCTCTCCGACAGAGGAAGAAAGACCGCCCGCGCCATTATCGGTAATACACCGGTAGAGGCCGCGGTCCCTCGCCATCAGAAGAAAATCAGTCATTTTTTTCTGGGTGATGGGATCACCGATCTGTACAGCAGTCACGGGGGAACCTTCATGAAGCTCCTCAGAAGAAAAGGTCGCACCGTGAATCCCGTCTTTTCCGATTCTGCCTCCGGTCATGACGGCTGCATCTCCGGGCAGTATTTCTTTCGTATGCGTGGGCTTCCCCAGGATGCGAGAGGGCATGATGCCGCCTGTTCCGCAGTAAACAAGCGGTTTACCAAGGAATCGCTCGTCAAACACGATGCACCCATTAACCGTCGGGATGCCGCTCTTATTCCCGCCGTGTTCGACGCCCTCCCGGACACCTTCATAGATTCTTCTCGGGTGGAGGATCCGCTTCGGGAGCGGCTTGTCATACGCGGGCGGTGCGAAGCAGAAGACATCCGTGTTGAAAATAAGCTTAGCCCCTTTTCCGGTACCGAAGGGGTCTCTGTTGACCCCGACTATCCCCGTCAGGGCGCCGCCATAAGGATCGAGGGCTGAAGGAGAATTGTGCGTCTCCACTTTGAACACAAGATTGTAATCGTCATTGAATTTAATAATACCGGCATTGTCAACAAATACGGACAGGCACCAGTCATCCCTACCCAGGCGCTTTCTGATCTCCTTCGTGGATCTCCTGATATAGCTGTCGAATATTGAATTTATCTCCTTCCGCGTACCTCGTTCGTCTTCATAAATAATTAGGGCGTTGAATATCTTGTGTTTGCAGTGTTCGGACCACGTCTGCGCCAGACATTCCAGCTCGGCATCGGTCATCTTGTTGCCGAGACCTACCTTTTCCCTGTCCTTCAATACCGCCTCATCCCTCAGATAATTCCGCAGGGCCTTCATCTCATCCAGATTCAGGGCGAGGACCCGTTCATTGCTGATTTTTAAAAGCATCTCGTCGCTGACATTGAGATTGATCTCTTCTATACTCAGGCGGTCTTCACCAAGGACGCGTGGTACGTAGGCAGGCATGCCCTTTTGTCTGTCCCAGGATTTTCCATCAACGATCGCATATCGCTCAATGAGATCATTGGCGAGCAGGCTTGAGGCTATCCTTTCCGCATCTTCCCGATGGATCGGCCCTTCAATCACATATTGTCTTGATGTGTGAACACCGGAAAGCCGGTCTGATACCTTCCCCAAAAGCAATTCGATGGCCTCTCTGGCGGTCTTTCCGACATTATCAGTGACTCCCGGTCTGAATCCTACTTCAATCATCCAGTCGAACCTTTCGGCAAGGCCACTGTTGATAGCGAAAGTCTGGATGATCGGATCGGACAGAGGGCCGGTCGCGGCCATTTCCAGTTCTTCTTTTGACAAATTTCCATCGATGGTGTGGACTTCAATGGTTTTTACCGAATCAACATCGATGTGTAAATGTTCGATGATCCTTCTCTTAATCTTTTCCCCGAGGGCGTCTCTTATCCCTTCTTTGAACCCTATTTCAATCCTGTCTGCCATTTTTTGATAAGGCCCTTTTTTCTTTCACAATAAAGATGACAAAAGCGAATGCGCCGGTACGATACCAAAAGACATTTGATAAAGCAACTTGAGAATGTTTTCAAGTGCCGGTTATCAGTATCAATATATAATCATGCAATATGGTTATTTTCTTCTTGACTGATCATTGTCTCTTTCCTATACTTGAAGCAATTCTGCACAAATAAGAAGCCATAAGAATGGCTGACATCAGACAACGATTCCTGGCATATTGCTTATTAGTCATTCATCGTAGAATGAATGATATTGATCGAGAGAAATTATTAAAAAGAGGAGGTCGATGATGAAAACGAAATTCCTTCAGGTTCGATATCTGACATGCATGGCGGCGGCTTTTTTGATGATCGGATGCGCCGCAGGTTCGAAGGTGACCATGAAACAGGAAAGCTACACACCGGGTTTCCGTACGGCGGATTTCGGCCGTTATAAAGGCAAGGCGGTGATTCTCGATAATTTCAGCAATCAGGCGTCCAACACAAAGGCCTGGGGATACTACAGTGCGGACAATAAGGTGTACTACGAAGCCACAGCAAATCTTGAAAGTTATCTGTGGTACTGTTTTCAGAAGGCCTTTCAGCAGATGGGCATGAAGGTCTATGATCAGACTTACGGCGGATACTGGGGTCCATATCACCCCTACTGGTGGGGGGCCGCCCCACCGCCGCGAGCGCAGGCGGCAGTGAAGGGAGCCACCGAATTCCAGTTTATCCTGACATCGATGACGGACCAGGAGGCAAAGTTTCAGGTTTTACTATTTAAAAATGGCGAGAGTAAATTACAGAAGGATTTTACCGCGACCGCGCATCCGGTATCCAGCCAGGATGCCAAGGAACTGGAGAAAGGGGCTTACAGACTGGTCGATCAGATGATATTGACCATTTTCAGAGACAGGGATTTTCAAAAGGCGTTTTAAGCAAGTAAGGTCATTATTGAATTGCAAAGGCCATCTCCGGGATCACCCGCGGATGGCCTTTGTAAAGAAGGAAGAAAAGATAGTTTTACTATCTCCACAAACAGGCTATTTTCTATATCCTGATGGGTAAACCAAATCAACCGTCCCATAAAATATTCGGGCAACTCGACATTTCGCTTTATTTGATCACACCACAGGCAATCCTGGCACCGCCGCCGCCAAGCGCTTCGGGGGTATCCGAATAGTTATCACCGCCGGCGTGGATCATCAGTGATTTACCTTCCAGGTCCGATACTTTTAGTCTGGGCGCAAGCACGGGAATTGTTGACTTACCGCCTGCATCCACATAAAGGACGGGTAGATCTCCCAGGTGCCCCTTCCCGTACGGCCCTTCATGTTTGCCTGTCTTGTGAGGGTCAAAATGTCCCCCAGCAGCAAGCGCAGCGACATGTTTGCCGTCTTTCATGGCATGGTTGCAGTCAGGGTTCTGATGTACATGAAATCCATGTATACCGGGTGGAAGATCCCTTAATTGCGGCATGAGAATAAGACCATACCGGCTGTCAGTGGCAGTCACCTCACCGATTTTTTTACTGATACCCTGATCATTCACCAAGTACATTTGCATTACTTTTTCCTCAGCCAGGGCATAACCGGTAATGAATATGACGCCCAAAAAGACCAAAATTATTTTTCGCACTGTGCATCCTCCTTTTTAAAACAAATCTGTTTCACCAATCCTTGATTTTGTTACCTAAAGGAACCAATATGCATTTCCGACTATGAATCTATGCAAATACAGCAATCAACAGCAATACGAAGGAAATAACCGCACCAATTCCATGTATCGCAATCAGTGCGTTGGGAAGCTCTTTTTTCCTGACATAAAATGAAAAAAGGATAAAACCGCCTATGGCCACGATGACAAATAGCGCCAGAGAAATATTCATCAGTGTGTTCGCAATGCCGGAAGCTACATTAACTATTAATGCAACGAGACCTGTAGCAGCGAAAAGTCCATGAACGATAGCCAGAGACATGGGAATTGTTTGTCCGCTGAACTTTAGATAAACTAGCGTCAAACCACCGAGTGCCGCAATTGCAAATAATATTACCGGTATGTAAACCATGATTACTCTCCTTTTCAACGTTGTTAATTTAAATAATCATTTCTATCACTTGCAATTTTTTATAAATTGACGGTCAGTAGAATACAAGGCTGATTTAATGTTAGTATAATGGTAGTTAAATACTACGATGGCAAACATCCTCAATATGGTAACATTAACCTACCACTTTCCCCGCGCTCAACTACTATTGTATCCGTCCATCCTTTACATTATTTATTGTCAGTGGCAGATTATTTTCAGCATTTAGATGATCTCTTCAAAATAGCAGGCCCATATAATAAGCTGTGCAAAGAGGAGACGCCCCAATGTTCAGACATCGGTACATAATCGAAAAAATGTTTGCCCCAATCGGCGTTAAAATTAACGGCAACAGTCCATGGGATATCCGGGTCAGAGATGACCGGGTTTTCCCTCAGATGTTACAGAACAAGAATCTGGGTCTCGGTGAATCATACATGGAGGGATGGTGGGACTGCCAGCAACTTGATGAGTTCATATTTAAGATACTTACAGCCGGTCTAGATACAAAAATCAAAGATAGTTTTAAGTTCCTCATACCCACCCTTACTGCTGCCATATTCAACCTACAGTCAAAGATGCGCTCCCGTATTGTTGCCGAACGGCATTATGATCTTGATAATGAACTGTTCATGTCATTTCTTGATCCTTACAATCAGTACAGCTGTGCATATTTCGATGGGACAGAGGACTTGAATGAAGCCCAGCAGAAAAAAATCAACCTGATCTGTAAAAAAATCAATCTCAGTAAAGACGATCATGTACTGGATGTCGGCTGCGGTTGGGGGGGGTTTGCAAAATATATCGCGGAACACTATGGCTGTGGGGTGACCGCCGTCAATATATCCGAAAAACAGATCAGTTATGCTCGAGAATCTTGTAAAGACTTGCCGGTTCAGATACTTCATTGCGATTATCGCGATCTCCAGGGTGCATTTGATAAAATCGTTTCTATCGGCATGTTTGAACACGTAGGTCAGAAAAACTACAAAACCTTTATGAAAGCTGTCCATCGCTGCCTTAAAGATGACGGTATTTTTCTTCTGCAAACGATCGGCGGCAATGAATCACTGATACAATGCGATCCTTGGATAAATAAATACATATTCCCGAATGGCATGTTGCCTAGTATTACCCAAATCGGTAAATCCATTGAGGGGTTGTTTGTTATGGAAGATCTGCACAACCTGGGGCCACACTATGAAAAGACTTTGATGGCCTGGCACAAAAACTTTCAGGAGGCGTGGACCAAACTGAAAAGCAGATATGATGACAAGTTCAAGCGTATGTGGGAATATTATCTGCTGTCCTGTGCCGGGTCGTTCCGCGCCAGGTGCAATCAACTCTGGCAGATTGTCCTGACTAAATACGGCACTCCCCAGCCTGCGTGTAGATAGAAGATGACGGACTTGCTTTGTGCCAACCTAATCTTTGAGCCAATCAAAGGGGTGGCTGCTATTCGTACTTATTCAAAGAATGATATTCAGGCTGATATTGATAATTCCAAAGGGGGTAAAGAATGACTCAAAAACAAAATCTGCGGGTCTTATTGATTTGTTCCCTGTTTTTTCTGGCATTAGGCGGATTTTTGCTGCATAGCCGTATCCATCCTCTGGGTGAAGATCCGTGGGATGTAATCCCTGCCGTTTCGGGGATGCTCAGTGTGGTAGTCATTACTGTTTTATTTTGCTTCCACCAGACTGTGGCATTCGGCTATGTGCTCAATGGCATGACTGCTATTATCGGGACTATTGCCATGGCTCATTTTTCTGTAAAAAATGTCCCGGAAGTGTGGACACTGCAATCGCTACTGTTTAAAACCCTGCTTGCGGATATAGCAATATTGTGGGCGAAATTTGTTGTAGGCAAGGCGCTGTTCGAGCTGGAGCTGCTCAAACAGCCTGAGAATGCCGTTCGCAAGGGCCGGTTCTTCCGCTATCCGAATATGGGCTGGTGGTGGGTACATCTTGTCGCCCTGAGTGTTGTATATACTTTAGGCAATCTGATATGGAAATAAAAGTCACCGGTTTTGCAAGATTATATCAAGGCTATAATCAGGCGAACACACTGTCGACTTGAAAGTTGGGAGAGGAGGATTTTATGAATCACTTTTTATTATGGCAACCGGGCTGGTTGATACTACACATCCTGGCCATTACCCTGGTATTGTATGTGGGTCATTTGATGCGGTAAGTCGTTTATCGTTATTGCTCGCAACCCAGGCATCTCAAGTCTCGTCTTAATCTTCCATGACATTAATCTTGAGATGGAGATCGCCTCGTTCACCGTTATCCGTCTTTTTCCCCATTCCTGCCAGGCGAAGTTTAGAGCCATCCTTGATCCCCGATGGGATATTGAGAATAAGGGGCTTCTTTTGATAGCCGAAGGGGATACTGATCAGTTTTTTTACGCCTCGTGCGGCTTCTTCCTTTGTAATAGACAGGTCTGCATAAAGATCTGAATCACCTGTTTGTGAAACAGGCCGAGTGATATGCAGCCTTGGAGTATCTCTCCTCACTGTAGCCTGACTTAATTTGCGGGAAATACCCTGTTCCGGCATCATAAGAAGCAATTTCAAAAATACGGCACCAAAAATAAAACCCCCGATATGAGCCCACCATGCGATATTACCTGCCTCCGTGCTTATTAGTGTCGCGCTGATAAATTGCATGAAAAGCCATATACCTAAAAAAATCGCGGCAGGAAGTTCTATAAAATAAGGAATAAAAATAATGGGGATCAATGTAATTATTCTTGATCTGGGATAGAGAATGAAGTATGCGCCCATCACACCGGCTATGGCGCCGCTGGCTCCGATTGTCGGCATCATGGAATCAAGATTGAAGAATAAATGGGTGAGTGCTGATGAAACCCCACAGAGCAGATAAAAAAAGAAATATCTCAGATGCCCAAGACGATCTTCGACATTGTCCCCGAAAATATAAAGGAACCACATATTACCTAAAAGGTGCCAGAAGCTCCCATGGAGAAACATATACGAAATAGGGGATAGAATCTGCTGGGAGAGACTGAAATGCATTGCTATCTTATGTATTGAATAACGAGCCGGGACAAGGCCATAGGTATAGATGAACCTGTTGAGTGCCTCACCTTGGGACATTTCCACCAGGTAGAATAAAATATTGATTGCAATTAGAAGTACGTTAATGACGGGATAATTTCTGGATGGAATCGTATCGCGAATGGGTATCATGAGAACGACGTACCTGCTTTATTAAAAGAAATATTAGGTATCAACAACATCTTTTTTCTAGCATAAAAGATCTGATTAAACAAACGCTCAGATGGAGGCTTACGAATAATGGATAACATGATCTTGCAAGATAAATGTTTATTCTAACAGCCCAAAGGTCATATGAAATTTTTTAGCATGATTCAATTGCATAATATGGCTGAATATGCTACCAAGCCAAATTGATAAACGGATGTTGAGGGGTATAGAGCCAATCATTATTATAAACTGGAAAGAGGAAGCTTGATTTATGAAGATTAAATTCGCCTGTGCCTTAATCGGTTTGTTATTTTTAATATTTCCCGGTTTTTCCGCAGCCGTCGAAACACAACGCGATACTGTAGCTACTGAAAAAGTAGTTGAGACCCAGGCAAAGGATATCGTCAGCGGTGAAGATCAGTCTAGAGCCAGGAGTTTTTTTGCGAATCAGAGTTTTGAATTAAGCTTTATGTATTATTATTTTGACTATAAAGAAGATCTGCCGGCCCCCTTCAAGAGCACGGAAAGCGGGTGGCTGCCAGGCGTCTATATAGGGTGGTATTACAATAAAAAAAATGCCGTTTATTCGAAGGTATTCTTTGAATTTTCTTACGGGGACACTGAATTCGACGGTACGACGCAAGCCGGAACGCCGATAAAATTCAAAGAGGATAATCATCAATTTCTCTTCCGTGGAGAATGGGACATTGGATACAATTTCGGCCTTACAAAAGATATTTCCATCAAACCCTATACAGGGTATGGCTTCCGTCTGTGGGACCGCGGGTATGCAAAAAGGACGGCAGCGTACACTTCTTATAAGGAAAGGTACTACTGGCATTATATTCCTGTCGGTATCATGGCTGATTTTAATGTCGGTGACAAACTGTCCATTGAACCCAACGCGGGTGCTCGTATAATGTTTTACGGCAAGATGACGGCCTACTTCTCTGAGGTCGATCCCGGCTACAACGATCCTGAGTTTAAATTGGGGAACAAAGTCGGGTGGTACGCGGAAATACCTTTAAAGTACAGGCTATCTCAATCCTGGTCGATTGTCGTCAAACCATGGTATGAATACAGCGCGATTGGTGAGAGTGACGTATCAGCTCTTACCTATTACGGAGCACTGAGCGGCTATTATTATGAACCCACAAGTAAAACTAACCAATACGGAGTAAATGTAGGGGTGATATTCTCTTTTTAAATAAAGTTCCGGAAAAATTTGGGGAGCTGACCGGGGTGTCGGCTGTGTCGGGAATAGCTTGCATCAAGCCTTCACACGGGGAAGGGTCTTGTGTCTTGGTGAAGGATTTTTTTGAAGAGAACTTTGGTGAGATATCTCATCATGATCCTTGCACGTCCAACTCCAGCGAGCCATGCACCGACCAGAAAGACCAAATGGGAAAGGCCATAAATGGCCGGTCCGCCAATTAAGGCAATCAAAGGTTCACGGAAATAGACCGCCAATATGCCCAGGGCCGTGACCGCCGGCCATCCGATGATGTAGCTGAATCCCACGAGAAAAAGTCCGACTATCATCCGGGCATCCGGCTCTATCCATATATCTTTAAGTTCAATCGGATCCTCAAGGGCCTCACGAACATATTTTGTTTTGGCTAGACGTTCGGCAATTCTTCGAATCATAAGAGACGGGCTTTTCTCTCCTCTGAGGGGTATCTATCGGCTCACGCGGATATTCTCGAATGCCAGATCCTGATCCAGCCATTTCCAAATAAAAACCAAGCGCCAAGACACGAACGGGTGAAGCGTCAGTTTTTTGATCGTTTTCAGATTGGAAGGGACTTTTTTGAAGATAAGCTGTGCCGTTTGTGTCGATCCCGCGTCTGCCTGCACTCCCCGCACCCCTGCCGAGTACATGGATGTCTTCTGATTTCCTTTCCAGAAAACAACTTGTGATACTTCATATTCTTTACCTGCGGTGTCCTTGAGTTTCGATTTCCAGAAGCGGTAGTTCTCATCGTAAATGGCCACATAGCGGTTGGAGTCTTCGGCCATGTTTGTCACATCAATAAAGACGGAAAGCTCGCCGCTCGATATTTTGACTCTCGTTATCTCAAACAAGACATCCTTGATCTCGCCTGATCCCAGCGCCTTAAGGTTCTTCTTTACAAGCGGCCTGACGGGCGGTGCCTTTTCAGGTTCCGGCGCTGTCACCGTTCTCTTTTCCTCACCAACGAATATCCGGTCAGGCGGAGGGGCAACTACTGCTCTCTTTTCCTCCTCACCGGATGGCCTTTCAGGTGGAGGTACCACACGGGCAATTTTCTTCTCGGGTGCAGTTTTTGGGGAGCGTTGCGGAGCAGGCCGCGGCGTTTCCCTGGCCACTTCTTCTCCTGTCTCCTCCAGCACTGTCTTGACCCGGAAGGCCATTTTTACGCGGACGCTATCTCCCTCATTGATGAAAGAGATCAAACGAACCGAAGTGATGCGAGCTTCGGTGACGGCCTGGATTGAGGATTCCGACGTGACCTGGAAATCGGTTACTTCCGTAGTAGAGCTTGAGTGCTGCGTCTTCGCGTCATTCTTCACCTCGGCCAACTTGTCGATAACCGCTTCTGCAGATGCCTCGGCAGGGCTCTGGGAACCACGGGCAGTGGCTAGGGCGGTCTTGATGATGATGGATTCCCGGATACGACGGATATCGTGGAGGGCTTTCTGAGTTTCCTGAAATGCTCGGTCTGCTTCTTCCTTGTTCGACTGCACCGCGGCCGTATCCTGCGATGTCTTCTTATGCTGTTCTTCCTTCCTTTTCAGTAGGGATAGCTGGGATTCCTTTTCCGACCGGGCGGAGGAGATCCTTTCCTGGAGGGAATTGATCCTGTCCCGGAAAGAACGAACCTGCTCCTGAAGACCTTCTTCGGCAGCTGCATTCATCTGCGCAGTCTCCTTGACTGCATTGTAGGCGCGGGTCAAATCATAATTGGCCGGGGAATAGCCGTTTTGGACAAGAAGCGCGTCCAGTTCTTTTTTCGAGGTGACGATGGCAGCCTGAATGCTTTTTGAAGCAGGCGCCGGTTTAACACTCCCGCCTTTTGGGGGCTGGAAGGGATATAATTCGTAGCGCTTCAGGCGCAGATAAGTCGTTCCTTTATTCCCCTTTTCCAGTTCGATACGAAGAGGCTCCTCATTGTTCCATTTGGCTGTTCCTTCCTCGATTGCACGGATGAAATCGACGGAAAGTACGGCATTGATGACTTTAGTAAAGGACTGTATGTAGGTACCCATATATTGGGCCATAAGAGGAGCCGAGGTCTGATCCGCCATGCTTTCCAAAGTGTGCGCCTTATCCTTGAACCCCCGGGTATAGATAACAGCCGCCAGGGCTTCGCCCTGCTTTTCGGTCTGGAGCCATTTCTTAAGAGCAGCTTGCTGGGTATTGATATCCTGGTTGTAGCGGGCAATTTGGCTGTCCAGATTCTCGATGCTGGTCTTGATTGTCTTGATGTTTTTCTGCTGTTCTTCGAGTTCAGTTGAGCTTACCTGGAACTGGGTTGTCACATCATCGCGCTTCTTCTTGGCCCTGACAAAATCCTTGTTGGCGGAAGCGATGGCCTTTTTATACCCCGTATCCTCTGTCTCCTTTTCATCTTCCACGGCGTTCAGGTTGGCCTTTTCCTCCTGGGAGGTAGAGTACCCCTCTCGGCTGTCCACCTCGGAGCGGATGATCTCCTTGACCTGTTCCCTGGAATCGGAGCGTAGTGTTACCCAACGACTGAGGAGAGGAGGGGCGGAATATACCTGGATAGTCAGGAGAAGGATGAAGATAATAATCAGAGGTATTTTAAATTTGAACATGAAATATCCTTCTGCCCGACATGATTCGCAGTTTAATTTAATGAAAAGTCAATATGTTGTCAAATCAATTTTAAATCCCGCCAAATACTTCATTTTGCAGGTTCAAACTGACTTTTCGCCGACCAGAATGATGGCAGATGGCAAATTAAATAGATCAGACTTCTGCGATGCTGCCAGAGGCGACGTCGGAATTTGCCGCGCCACTCAGGATCCGAATAAAAACGCTTCACATGCTCATTGTAAAGTATGTCCATTTTCTCTTTCGATGCAATTCCTTTCGGGACAAAAACAAAATTCAAGCAATTCATTAGCCGCCAATCTTCATTGAAGGTCCCTTCTTCCCTGATAGTTGACCAGAGAGGTGCACCGGGGAAGGGGGTGAATTTGGACATATTCATGTCATCTAGTCCTAACGATATAATAAAATCGGAAGTCCGTTTAATAGATTCTTCCGTTTCGCCCGGCAGACCCATCATAAACAGCCCTTTTGCCCGCAGCCCCGCAGCCTGGATACGCCTTACAGTATCACGCACATCATCGAGCGAAACACCCGATTTATGCCTGGCTAATATTTGCGGGTCCGCCGATTCTATGCCTAGAGAAACCATGAGGCAACCCGCGTCTTTCAGCATATTAAGCAATTCATTGTCCGTGTAACCCACCCTTACCGCACAGTTGAAATTAATCCCCAACGGATGACGGACGAGCTTCTGACAAAGCTCAACAATCCGTGCGCGGTCCGCCGTAAACAGGTCATCATAAATATTTATATGCCGCACACCAAATTTTGTCCGTAAATATTGCATATGATCGTAAATATAAGAGGCCGAGTTATAGCGGAACCCCTTTTTGAAAACGGAACGGTCGCAGTATGAACATTGATGCATACAGCCCCGTGAAGTGATCATCGTCGCACCAGGCGTATTGACATAGCTGAATAAAGGCAAGTGGTAATCGTGAGGAAAGCCTTTGAGTCTTTCGTACGCGGGAAACGGAAGGCTGTCCAGATCGGCTATCTGAGGACGCGGCTGATTTGTAACCACTTGAGAATCTTGACGCCATATCAATCCCTTTATTTCTGCGGGTTCTATGCCGCGAACAATTTCTGCCATTGTAAGCTCACCCTCGCCGGGGCAAAGAAAATCAAATGCGCCATAAGAGCGGAGCAGCTCTTCCTCAAGCGCGGAAACATGGACGCCTCCGCAGACGGTTGTAATAAGCCGGGAGTGCTCCTTGATCTTTTGCGCGATCTCCACAGCATCGGGAAATGAAGATGTTGTGGCTGAAAATCCGACAATCTGCGGCTGATAATCCAGAATTGCTTTAGCATGTTTATTGATGTCAAAGGAAACGCCCGGACCGAGGCAATCGTAAACAAAAACGTCGTGACCCTCGTTTAATAAATAAGAGGCAATGGAAAGCAGCCCCTGCGGGACCATGCGATTGGCGATATCTGTAATATCACGCTTACCGGGGAACCAGTTGAATCCACGCGGATGGACAAGCACTATACGTTTTTTGGCAGTAGTTCCCTTTTTCATGGGCCGAGTGTAAGAAAAATGTCCCTGTGTGTCAAAAGAATTATGATAAGAATATCTCCATTCTTATTATCCCGTTCATACATGAGATTTAATTCTCTAGAAACCCGAGCAGACACTAATGTAAAGGAAAATCATGATGGAGACTGATCGCGTCACTAGTTTAACCCCCGTATTATGCCTCATATAAACTAATATTGCATTTCTCATTAATATAATATAACCAGCAACATCACGATTCAACTAATAAAGAATTTCCGGGACACTAAGGGCTGTTATTCCGACCCGTAGGGTGCGTTATACTGGTGCTAACGCACCTTACATACTAAGCAAATTGTTTTTCCAGTCATCCCGGTTCCATTCTGGGGACTTCATATTAGTTAATCTTTTTTTTAATTGGTATGGCGTCCCCAAACCTCCCCAAAATTTCTCAGATCATCCCCGTTCGCGTTTCCACTTGACACATATTCGCCTTCTTCCTATACTCCCCCAATAAAAAAGGGATATCATTATGACAGGTAAACATCACCCCAGCTGCGAGATTACACACAAGGTGCCTTTTTATGATCTTGATCCCATGCAGATCGTGTGGCACGGAAATTATTTTCTTTACTTTGAGGACGCACGAGTGGCTCTTTTCGCTCAGGTTGGTGTTGATCTCTATGAGTTTTATCTGAGGACACAGTATCTGTTCCCCATCATCAAAACAACCACAAAACACATCTATCCTCTGAGGCATGGTGATGAATTTATCTGCAAGGCTACTGTGGTTGAGGGGAAGACGAAGATTGTCGTGGATTTTGAAATCAGGCTTAAAGCTGACGGAAAAGTATGTACACGCGGGAGAACTGAACAGGTTGCCGTAAAAGCGCCGGAGATGGAAATCATGTTCACCATCCCGGATGAAATCAGGCAGGCCCTGGGATTTTGATCATTAGCAAGACGGGTGTGCCATCGAAATGCGAAATTCAGTTATCATATCAACCGGCAGCTATCTGCCGGAGAAAATTGTTGGCAACGAAGATCTGACACAATTTCCACAGGAGGCGATTCATCTGATCGGTAAAAAAACCGGCGTATTTTTCCGAAGGGTGGCCTCCGATAAGGAATGCACATCGGATCTGGCTGTGCAGGCAGCGATGAAGTGCCTCAATAATGTCGGCTATCCCCCGGAGAATGTGGAAGGTATTATTCTTGCCACCTCCTCTCCGGACCGCATGCAGCCCGCGACAGGAACGCGGGTGCAGCATATTATCGGTGCGAAGAAGGCCTTTGCCTTTGACATCAATTCGGTCTGTTCGGGAAGCGCCTTCGGTATTGCAATGGCGGATGCCCTCATTAAATCGGGATACTGTAGGAATATCCTTTTAATCGCCTCGGAAGTCTATTCGAAGATCATGAACCAGAAAGATTTTTCGTCCTATCCCTTTTTCGGAGACGGTGCTGGCGCTGTTCTCTTTCAAGCCGGCGGCACTTCTTTTAAAGGAGTTCTGCATTCCTGTTTGAGGACTGATGGTAGCGGCAGTGATACCATCAGTGTACCAGCGGGAGGGACGATGCTGCCGTTTGCGAAGATGACGAATTCCAGGCTGGCATTATTCAAGATGAAGGGCATCGACATATTTAATTTTGCCGTGGATAAAGGTTCTGAGATCATTCTTCAGCTTTTGAAAGAGGCTGATGTAAAAATAGACGACATCAAGTGTTTCATCTGCCATCAGGCCAACGCGAACATAATTTACAGGATAGCGAGCAATCTCTCCGTATCCGCGGACAGGTTTTTCATGAACCTCTCCTCTTACGGCAACACTGCCGCCGCGTCTGTACTGATTGCGCTCGATGAGGCAATTTCCGCCGGCGTTGTCAAGAAAGGCAATCTCATCGTGACAGTGGCTTTTGGCGGCGGGCTTTCCTGGGGGGCGAACCTGATACGCATATGATATGAGGAAGAGGCATGAATGATATTTGGCAAAAGATGAAAGAAGTCCTTCTGGATAATTTATTTGAGATCGGTAACGGATCTATCACACCGGAGACGAAGCTGGGTGAAATCCCGGACTGGGATTCGATGGTGGCCGTGAATATACAGATTATTTTACATGACACTTTCCATGTCGACCTCCCGCTGGAGCTGCTGCGTGAAGATACAGTATTCAAAGACCTGGTCTTGCTTATGGAACATCCTGATAAGATCCCCGAAGCGGTAAGAAGGTTTAGGGAGAGGAACTAGAAAGTGGACTGATGGAAAAAGACCGCGTTGCCGTCGTAATTCCCGCTTTCAATCATGAGGGCAAGGTTGCACAGGTGGTTAGGGAAGCCCTGAAGCTTCAATTGCCGCTGTTTGTTGTCGATGACGGCTCGACGGATTCCACCTACGACCGCATAAAAAACATACCATCCATAACCATCATCCGCCACAACATCAACAGAGGAAAAGGCGCGGCTATTATGACCGGTTTCGCTGCTGCAGCACCACTTGCGGACTGGGCCGTCACCATGGACGCCGACGGACAGCATCATCCCGAAGATACCCTGGAGCTTATTAAAGCTGTACCGTCCGGCCAAAGGCCGATCATTGTCGGCTGCAGGGAAGGAATGGAACACCGTCATGTTCCCTGGAAGAGTCGTTTCGGCAGGGCTTTTTCCAACTTCTGGGTGCGGGCGTCGGGAGGCCCAGCAATCAGGGATACGCAGAGCGGATTCAGGCTGTATCCGCTTCCGGAGTCAATGCATCTTGGAGTGAGGGCGAGGCGCTTCCAGTTTGAGGTTGAAATCCTAGTCAGGGCAAACTGGCACGGCATGCCTGTCATGGAGACACCCGTCCAGGTAACGTACGAAGCCGATGACCAGCGGGTCTCGCATTATCGCGGGTTTGTCGATTTCTGCCGGAATGCCGCCGCCTTCAGCCGTCTGATTTTCACTAGATTATGTGTATTGCCCTTCCTTAAACCTCCTTCTTATGTAAAGAGGGATTGAGAGTTTTTCATGATGAACGCGCATAAATACCTTTTGAGATGGTCCCTTGTAAGCGTCGTGATCTTAGCTGTCATAGGACTGTTTACGGTGGGGATATACCGTCTCCGGTTTGACACCGACATCCTGTCCTCTCTCCCACAGAGCGATCCGGTTTTAGCCGATGCCCGTCATGTCATTATGCATCACCCGATTCATGACCGGGTAGTCGTCGATGTGGGAAATCCCGGCGGAGATGTTGACATACTCGTTCAGGGGGCTAACCTAGTTGAGGCGGAGATGCGGACAAGCGGCCTCTTCAAGGAAGTGGGTTTCAGTCATATCGGTCAACTTATGCCGGAGCTGATCCGGTATATCGTCGATCATCTCCCGATCCTCTTTAACAAGAAGGAGCTTGAAGAAAACGTCAAACCTCTGCTGGCGCCTGAAAAGGTGCGGCAGACCATGGAGGATTATATATCGTCCCTGCACCTTCTTGAAGGAATAGGCCAGACGGGGCTTATCTCCGATGACCCCCTCGCCCTGCGAAATATCATCCTTGAGCGCTTGTCGTTTCTCTCGCCGGTGAAGGGGGCGCGCATTTACAAAGGCCATCTTGTCTCATCAGACGGGAAGCATATCCTGATCATCGCCGAGCCTTTGAGCTCCGGTATGGATACTCAGTTCTCCAGAAAAGTTACGGCGCTGCTGGATAATATCTCCGAAAATCTGCACGGGAAATACGGCCGGCAAAATGGATTCATCCTGACACCCGTCGGCGCCTACCGCGCTGCTCTTGATAATGAGCTGAGCGCGAAAAGGAACGTCAGAAAGGCGGTTTTATTTTCCACTATCGCCATCGCCATTTTGCTCTTTGTGGGTTTTCCCAGACCTCTGATAGGGCTCTTGTCCCTGCTGCCTGCCTTTGCCGGGACCATGATGGCGATCTTCGTGTATTCGCTTTTTCACACTTCCATTTCCATGCTGGCCGTAGGCTTCGGAGGGGCGATCATTTCCTTTACTGTCGATTACGGCATCACGTATCTGCTTTTTCTCGACCGCCCGTACGAAACGCGCGGCATAGAAACCACCAGGGAGGTCTGGTCGCTGGGTCTCCTTGCCATGCTGACGACCGCCGTCAGCTTCGCGTTCCTGTCCGTGAGCGGGTTTCCCGCACTCTCGCAGATAGGACAGTTTGCCGCGCTGGGAGTCGTGTTCACTTTCATATTTGTCCATGCCTTCTTTCCCCTGTTATTTCCTGTGGTCACTCCGGAAAAACGCCAGCCGTATCTGCCCCTGCAGCGTTTTGTAAACAGAATCGCATCTGCGACCGGTATGTGGAAAGTGTATGCCGCACTAGCTTTTGCCGTTTTCATGCTATTCTTTGCCAGGCCGGAATTTCATGTCGATTTAAATACCATGAATGCCGTCAGCCGGGAGACGCTGAGCGCGGAGAAACTCGTCCGCGATACGTGGGGCGATATCATGAGCAGGCTTTATCTTATGCTGGAGGGAAGCGATCGGCAGGACCTCCAGCAGAAAAGCGACCGTCTGGCGGAGCTGCTTTCTCAGGAAGTTGATGCCGGCCGCCTTTCGCAGGCGTTTGTCCCGTCCATGTTGTTCCCCGGCGAAGAGATGGCGCGTACAAATCTCGCGGCCTGGAGAAGCTTCTGGAGGCTGGATCGCGTCGCCGGGTTGCGAAAGACTGTGGGAGAAGTTTCAAGGCCGCTCGGTTTTTCACCGTCCGCTTTCGATCATTTTTTCAGGCTGATAAATAAAAAAGACTGGCAGGGGACCGATATGCCCGAGAAGTTTTCCGGTCTCTTCGGCATATCGGTGAATCGGGATCGGTCTTCCTGGGTAGAGGTTGTGACCCTGACGCCGGGACCATCATATAACGGAGAGGAATTTTACAGGCGCTTCACGGCAGCGGGACTGGCGAGGGTATTCGACCCGGCCCTTTTCGGCAAGAAGTTTGAATCAGCCCTCCTTTCCGCCTTCATCAAAATGGCCGTCATCGTGGGCATCATCACAATATTAACCGCCTTCTTCTATTTTTTCGACTGGCAGCTTACCCTGCTCGGCATGGCGCCAACGATCTTTGCCCTGATATGCACCCTCGGCACATTGAATCTCACCGGGCAGCCCCTCACCATTCCGACCCTCATGGTATCCGTTGTCGTCATCGGGATGGGGACGGACTATGCCCTTTATCTGGTGCGCTCCTACCAGCGCTATTTCGATGAGTACGATCCTTCTCTAGGGCTTATACGACTGTCCGTTTTTCTTTCCTTCGCCACAACATTTCTGGGGTTCGGCGTCCTGGTGCTTGCCGACAATGCCATGCTGAAGAGTGCGGGGCTGGGCCTTGCCCTGGGGATCGGCTATTCTTTCCTGGGCGCCGTGATGATTACGCCGCCCATCCTGAAACGAATGTTTACGCCTGTGCCTCTGAAGGATGAGATGATTACACTCGGTTCAAAAAGACACCGGCAGCGTGCAGTCGGTCGGTACCGGCATATGGAGGCCTATCCGCGGCTCTTCGCCCGCTTCAAGCTCATCCTTGATCCCATGTTCCCGAAACTTGCTGCTTTTGTCAAACAGCCGGAAGTCATCATCGATGTGGGAACCGGTTACGGTGTGCCCGCCATCTGGCTTCTCGAGATCTTCCCCCGCGCAAAGGTATTCGGGATCGAGCCGGACCGCAAGCGTGTGCGTTTCGCGTCGCGGGCGATAGGCAAAAGGGGCGCCGTCACGGTCGGACGCGCTCCTGATATACCCGATGTCCCCGGCATGGCAGACACGGCGCTCCTCCTGGATATGATCCATCTGATAACCGATGAGGAATTGCGTTTGACTTTACAGCGCCTCCACGAGAAGCTTCGTCCGGGCGGCACTTTAATCATCAGGGCGACTGTGCCTTCGGAAAAACTTTTTCCCTGGACGCGCTGGCTCGAATCGACAAGGGTTAGGCTTCACAAAGGCACGCCGCTCTTCCGGACAAAGGAGGCCATCGCTTCCGTGATATCAGAGGCCGATTTCGAAATCATGCGTACAGAAATCAGCGCGCCGGGCAAGGAAGAGTGGTGGTTTGTTGCCAGGATGGACATCCAAGATATTGTCGCGTAGGCGTGAAAAGATGAAAGATATATTTTATAAGGTTTTAATCTTCCTGTCGAAACGGCTGGGTCTATGGGTGTTCCGTTTCATGGCCTGGTTTGTCGCTACCGGATATTTTATTCTCTTTCCGGGAAGGGTGGCCATGAGTGTGTACTTTTACAAAGCCCTATTCCCGCGAAGAGGTGCATTGTATCATGTCTGGTGCGCATGGAGGCAGTTTCACAATTTCACCCATGTCTATATGGACCGCATTCTCCTCCTCGATGAAAAAAATCTCAACATCACCCACGAGGGTTGGAATTATCTTGAGGATGCCGTAGACGGGAATATCGGCGGCATCATCCTCATGTCCCATGTCGGAAGCTGGGAAATCGCGGCGCACTCGCTCCGGATTCGGGGCAGCAATAATCCGCGGATGAAACTCCTTCTCTACCTGGGGCAGAAGCACAAGGACCAGATCGAGCGCACACAGAAAGAGGACCTTGTCCAGAGCGGCGTGAAGATAATAGTCGTGGAAGAAGAAGGAGGAACCCCCACGGATATCGTTGAAGGCATCAACTTCCTGAAGGAAGGCGGCCTGGTTTCCTTGACGGGCGACCGCTTATGGCGTAAAGACCAGCGTTCTGTGCCTGTGCGTTTCCTGGGTCATGAGGCGTTTCTGCCGGAAACACCCTTTGTCTTTGCCCTGCTCTCCGGCACGCCCCTTTACATTTTTTTCGCGTTCCGTACGGGCAAACAAACATACCACTTTCAAAACTTACCACCGGTGTATGTCCGTGCAAATAACAGGACCGATAGACAGGAGGCCATCAGCAGGGCGGCGCAGGCATATGCCGACCGCCTCGAGGAAAAAGTGCGGCAGCATCCGTTTGAATGGTTCCACTTCGAGCCTTTTCTATGTCGGAAGCTGGATGACAAAACCGGCGGTGATTTGTTTAAACCTGCATCAATTCATGACTGATACGTATCCACAGGAGGGGTCTGTATGATGACTCTCTTTTCGCCTGCAACCTCAACAGTCGTAGTGGCACCCATGATGGAAAACCAATCGCCTATTTTCATATCGTGGTCATCAAAAATGTCGAAGCCGTGGAGCGTCAAGATGCGCTCTGCGGCCTTGGCCTGCATACCCTGCACCAGTTCTTTCATGCTTTGAGAGTCAAGATTCTTTTTCTTCCACAGGTCGGATTCCAATGTCCATGCCTTGTCGATTCCTATAATAGCATTTGGATGAACATCAGATCCGCTGGTATAATAATTGAGATCAGGGTTAACTTTAAAGTGTGTATATGCTTCGGTTATGTTACCGTTTGGTCTAATTTTTCCGAACCGTTTGCCTGCCTGCCGTTTAAACACTGCAATCAAAACGATAACTATAATAACCAAGACAATTAAAAGTTGTATTTCCATATCTGCTCTGGCAAATTTGTATACCGTCATGTTAAAGATAATGGTGTTATAAGTAAAGAGAAACTATTTTAAAAATAAAAAAGGCAGAGCTGTAATAGACTCTGCCTTTTCCTTATCTCAGTGCTGTTTAGCACTCCGGTTTATTATGCCTTTAATTCAGAGGTACAGTTAGGACATCGAGAGGCTTTTATGGGAATGGTCGATAAACAATATACACACTCCTTCGTAATAGGTATGGCCGGTGCCGCCTCTTTTCTTTTCAGCATATTTATCTGTTTAATGATAAGAAACACAGAAAATGCAACGATGATAAAGCTTATGACCGTGTTGAAGAACACACCGGCATTCAAGGTAACTGCGCCGGCAGCCTTGGCATCGGCGAGGGTCGCGTAGGGGCCTGCCATCTTTCCCGATTTCATAACCAGGAAAAGGTTGGAGAAATCGACATTACCCAGGAGAAGTCCTATAGGCGGCATGATAATATCATCAACCAAAGATTTCACTATGGTTCCGAAAGCAGCACCGATGATAATGCCGACGGCCATATCGACGACGTTTCCGCGCATTGCGAATTCTTTAAATTCCTTAAGCATATAATTCCCCTTTCCAGACAGGCGGGTAAAATCATACGCCAGTCTTTAGTGCTGGAAAAATTTTTATAGAAAAGAAGGCCTCTCGATCAGTTTTGAGATATTGAGAGGCCTTCTATATTAAATGATCAAGGAAGATTCATTATCTTTCGACGGCATTATTCTACAGCCGCTTCAACTCTCCTGTTTTTCTGTTTCCCTTCCTTGGTTGCATTGCTCGCGATAGGTTTAGATTGTCCAAAACCTTTTGCCGTCAGACGGGACTGGTCGATGTTGAATTTGGTTACCAGAATATTTTTTACCGCTTCGGCGCGCTTCTGGGAAAGATTGAGATTGTATTTCTCTCCGCCGACATTGTCCGTATGTCCTTCAATAACAACGTTTGCATCCGGATGTTTCTTCATATACACGGCAACACCCCGGATGGCATCATAGTACTTGGGTTTTACAACACTCTTCCCCGTGTCGAACTCGACAGCGAGCGTAACCCGGCCTTTCTCAAGCATCGGCTCGGCAGCCGGCGCTTTCTTCACTTCCTTTACCGGTGCTGGTGTTGGTGCCTTGGCCATCCCGGTAGTCAGGAAAATCCTTTCCACAAAAGCACTCATCGCTGCGTCGTCTGCAAGATCATCACCCTTTACAGAAACTCCGCACTGACCGGCCCGTGATACCTGATTCAGGAGTTTGGCCCCGTTTTCATCATTTCCTATCAGGACGGTATAAATGCACAGTCTATCGCCATACTCACTCTTAACGTTCGTTGCCGCCTTCACTGTCTCCTCGCCCATATCTACTCCGTCCGAGAATATAATGAGGGCGCTCTTGCCCTGAAGGCCTTTCAGGTCATTGCCTGCCGCTGAAATTGCCGTCCCGAGTGGGCTCTCCCCGAAAGGATTTCTCAAATTCTGTATAACTCCGTGGAGGCCCTCCGGGTCGTATTTTCCAATCCCATACTCCAATTTTGTGACGTCAAAATCGACATAGTTCTGGCCGAGAGTCCTCAGTCCGGCGTTGAGGCTCAAATCGGGAATGTAGCTGTTAAACTTGGTTACGAGAGACTTTTCGATGACAAACTTCTGTACCCCTTTATAATCACTCCCCATTGAACCGGTCTTGTCGACAATAATCTCGAAATTGTCAGCGTTCTGAGTGTACTTACCAGATTTCATCTTCATGCTGAGGTCGCCGGCTTTGACGAATGGGCTGGCCTTCTGAGTGGCGCACCCCATCAAAAACATAGAAGCTAAGAGCGATAATGCCAACAAATACCCTAACCATCTAATCTTTCTAAACATTTTACCACCTCCTGTGCTGTTTTGGTTGATAAAAAAATATAATACTTTTCCCTTTCAGTTTATTTCTTAAAGAAATATCTAATTAAATCTGCATTACAAGTACACTTTTCACTATTTGACACATATTCGTATCAAAAATATATATCACCCGAACATCGGGGAAAGACTGAATTCTTCCTTCCGAATATCTTATTTAGCTGTAAGGGAATGGATGAGGACCGATTCAACCGGAAGGTTTTAGCCACAAAAGTTATTGCGGAATGAGTTGATCTTCGTGTATATACGAAGCGGCTGACGCCGTTAGTGATGGCTTATTTAAAATTTGTCTTCTGCCAAGCTATATATCTGGCGATCCGCTACTCGCTGTGTTTATTAATACCCAAAGGAATTAAAATGAATGAATTGATCCAAGAACTGAAAGTTAAAATAATTGAGAGCTTAAATCTCATCGATATTTCTCCGAAAGACATCAATGAGAATGCGCAACTCATTGGTGGTGATCTAGGACTGGATTCCATCGATGTCCTGGAACTGGTCATGATGCTTGAAAAAGACTACGGTGTAAAGATTGACAGCAGAGAACTCGGCATCAAGGTCTTTGCATCCGTTGCGGCTTTAGCGGACTATGTCCAACAGTATCGGTCGGAGAAAGTCAAATCTATGGCATGAACTCCAGGGTAAATCCTGACCCTATTTCACGCAGCAAATTGCCGGAAAGTTAATTTTATATCCTTTGGATCCGTTTCTCCCACTCTGGGTCAATTCGACTAAGTACTTTATCTGCGGCTTCGCGTCGAAAAAGGCCAAGTGTTATTGAATTGAATGATATGCGAGTTTTTATCACATCCTTGGGGATAATAAGCCCATTTGGCCGAGGAATATGCGACACAATCGACGCCATAAGGAATGCCGCACGAGAAATTAAACCCCTTCAACTTTTTCCGACTGCCGAAACACCACTCCCTGTTGGCGAAATCAGCTCGTTTTCTTTCTCAGATGATTTACCAAGGACTCACGCAATAGCTCTTGCTGCCAGCCAAGAGGCAATTAAAGATGAAGGAGTCATTCCTGACGCGGTGGTCATCGGCATCACCACGGGAGGAATGCCTACTACAGAAGAACTTTTAAAAGAGGGAGTTGTTGATCCTGAGAAATACAGGAATCACTCCACAGGTACTATTGCCGAGTACATAGCCCGCCGTGTGGGATGCAAAGGCCCGGTCCTCACCGTTTCCACAGCGTGCTCGTCGGGGTCTGTTGCCCTGAAGATCGCTGTTGAAATGCTGCGGTCCGGCGATATAAAAAAAGTTCTTGCCGGTGGCGTTGATGCGTTATGCCGGTTGACCTATCACGGCTTTCATGCCCTTCAGCTTGTGGATTCTACGGGAGCGCATCCGTTTGATAAAGAAAGACGTGGTATGTCTGTCGGTGAGGGCGCCGCCATGCTGCTCCTGACTGCCGCAGAAGTCCCGCCAGAAGATGCCACCGTTGAACTACTCGGCGCCGGCTTATCCTGCGACGCCTACCATCCCGCTTCGCCTCATCCGGAAGGTGCCGGGGCGTTGCGTGCCATGAAAGAGGCTCTTTCCGACGCCCGCATCACCCCCGCGGATATAGATTATGTTCATCTGCACGGTACAGGTACCATCGATAATGATCTCGCCGAAGCGCGAGCTGTACATGTCCTTTTCGCAGATCGGCCTTTGCCACCTCTCTCTTCCATCAAAGGGTCTGTCGGGCATTCGTTAGCAGCAGCGGGGGCAATGGGCGCTGCTGTTTCCTCGTTATGCATTACCCATGGCGTCATACCCGCAAATATCGGCTTTCATGAACCTGATCCTGAGTTGCGGTTGACGCCCGTGGTTCAGCCTACGGAAGCGAAGCTTAATTCAGTTCTCGTAAACGCCTTCGGCTTCGGCGGAAATAACGCCTCTATCGTCGTCGGCCGTCCGCGGCGCAGCGAAGATTTCAAGGCTCCTTCACGCGCAGCAAGGCCCAGGGCATTTGCCGTTCTGGGGAACTCGTGCTTCACGGGGGCCGGGGATGTCGGGCAAACAACACAGCGTATCAGCCGTGGCGAAGAAGCGGGGGGAATCGTCCCATCCGCAGAAATACTAAGATTCATCTCAGAGAAATATGTCCGCCGCATGAAGCGACTCTGTCGTCTAGGTTTGTCGCTTGCAGTTTCCGCCTGCGGAGATCCAGCGACAGAGCCCCCTCCAAAATCGGTCTTTTTCGGGACAGGCTGGGGCGGGCTTTCAGAGACTCATGATTTTCTGACAAAACTCTTTGTGTCTGGTGAAAGATTCACCAGCCCGACGGATTTTGTCGGCTCCGTACATAACGCGGCCGCAGGGCATATCGCGATCCGCTTCAAGGCTACCGGGCCGAATGTGACCATGACGGGCGGTGATTGCTCGTTCGAACAGGCACTACTGAGCGCGAGCTTTCTGGCCTGTAACAGTGATGCCCCCCTGCTTGTAATAGGGGCGGACGAGTATCATGAAAAGTTGTCACCGCTGTTCGATGCCTCTGTGGCACGGGCGGGTATCCCGGCAGACGGCGGCGGTGCCCTCTGCCTCATACCGGCGACATCGGCGTCTTCCCCACTGATATCTCCTTCATTTTTCTCTTACGCCGGAAACAACGGAAAATGCATCGCAGAGCTTGTCAATGCGCATGGTGGAGGAAAAAGAATCAGTGACGAATTTGGGGCCATTATGGTGGGGATTCCCGCCGCACAGAATGACAAGGGTCGAGAGCAGCTTGGTGAATTTCTGTCTGTCACAGGATACCCTCATCCTGTTATCGATTACAGGCGGTTCGTCGGCGAGTTTGCGTCAGCATCAGCGGTGGCAGCAGTTCTAGCGGTCTCTTTTGTGAAAGCAGGTATTATGCCCGAAAATACTTGTCATCAGAGTCCGTTGCAATTGCAGGGTCGGGGTATCCTTGTCATCGGATTCGGCAATTACGTAACGGCGATGGAGATAAGGCCATGATGAAGAAAGGACAAGCGGATGGAGATATCCTGATCATCGGCTCCGGTGTCGGCGGCTTAACTGCTGGCATCATTCTATCGAAGCTTAATCACCAGGTTACGGTCGTGGAAAGAAATCCACTGCCGGGTGGATTGATGCGGAGCTATGTCCGGTCCGGTATTGAATGTCCCGTGGGCGTGCATTACATGGGCTCTCTCGAAAAAGGCCAGCCTCTCCGAAGATTGTGGGATTATCTCGGTGTCACCCCGTCAATCCCGGTCGAACGTTTAGGCACAGATGGTGTCGTAGACCGATATATTTTTGATGATTTTACTTTCGATCTTCCTGAGAGCATCGATGCCTTCGAAGACAACCTGAGACAAGCCTTTCCTTTGGAACAAAGCCAGATTAAAACGATCATGGGGGATTTGAGGCAAATATCCCATTCCCTTTCATCGCTCGATATGCTGACGTCCCCGGGAATGAATTTTCTCTCACCGGAGAATTTTGAGTCAATGGGGGAACGCCTCCAGCACGCAAATTGTTCTCTCCGTCTTTTCTCTGTACTGGGTGTTTCTTCTACATTAATCGGAGTTCCTTTGAAGGATTGTCCGGCCTTTTATTATTATATGACCCTTGCTTCCTATCTCCTGTCCTCCTGGCGATTGGCCTGCAGCGGCTCCCATATGGCGGATGCGTTTGTGTCCCGCCTTAAATCACTGGGCGGCGATGTCGTTACCGGCGACGGTGTCGAAAGAATCATGACAGAGTCTGGACAGGTTAAAGGCGTCATTTTAAAGTCCGGCCGCGCGCTTGAGGCATCAGCCGTCATTGCCGCTGTTCATCCGCAGACGCTCATCGCTATGCTGCCAGGCGATGCACTCCGGCCCGCTTATGCTGAGAGGGTCAATGAACTTGAAAATACGAAAGGACTATTTTCCGTCAGCGTTGCGGTCGATACTTATGTGCATGAAGCGCTGTCCTACAACATCTACCGACTTCACATGGAAGAAGACGGCACGCTGTCCCGGGGGATATTCCATCAATTGCGAGACAGCGGGCAGCCGGGAATAAATATCTTATCCATGATTACAACGAGCAGCATTGAGGAATGGCGAAAGTGGGAGGGGACAACGTCAGGGCGGCGCGGCAGGAGTTACGCGGACGCAAAGGCAGAAAAGGCCCGTTTCTTCATCGATGAAGCCTCAAAGTTATTCGGAAATCTCAAAGGGATGAAGATACTCGACATCTATACCCCGTTGACCATCAGGGACCGGGTGAACTCACCGAATGGTTCGGCATATGGGGTTCTTCGTTCAACAAGACAATTAATGAAGACAGCGTCTTTGAGACGCACTTCCATCGGCGGCTTATTTCTCGCCGGTCAGAACAGTCTGGCGCCTGGGATAATGGGGACAATGCTTGGATCTTTTCAGACGGTGAGGAATATCATTGGTTATGAGAGATTTACCCGGGAAATCATAGGGGGTGGTCTGTGAAGGTATTATTGGTATCAACAAACACAGTTGCCGAGCCTCATCCGTCTTACCCGATCGGCCTCGATTATGTGATGAGTGCTATATCGCCTCCTCATCAGGTAAAGACAGTCGATATGAATGAACTAGGGGACGGGAGTGCCTTGACCGGGGTTCTATCTCAATTCGTCCCTGATGTCATCGGCTTATCTATCAGAAACATCGATAACGTCGATTTTGCCAATGTGCAGATCTTTATAGGTCAAATTCGGGAATTGATAAGTACGATCCGTAAACGATCGAGTGGGCTGATCGTACTGGGAGGTAGTGGATTTACCATTATGCCCGGTGAATTAATGACCTCGCTTGAAGCTGATTATGGCATCATAGGCGAGGGCGAGCGTCTCCAGCTATTACTTAGGGCACTGGAAAGGAATGAAAATATTTCCGGTCTTTCCGGCATAGTGACTAAAGACAGTATCATTGAGTTTCCGAAACCATGGCCGCATCCATTCCCACGCGGCGTGTTCCCTAATAATTCCTATACAACTTTTTATCTGGAAAGGGGTGGCATCCTCAATCTCCAGACAAAAAGAGGATGCCCCTTCAGCTGTGTTTATTGTACTTATCCCCATATAGAAGGAAAGCGATTCCGCTTTGTTAAGCCTGAAGAAGTCGCCGATACAGCCAGAATGCTACAGGACGCCGGCGCCAGATACCTCTATGTGACGGATTCGACGTTAAATGGCAGTTATGAGCATAGCCTGGAGGTTGCTGGAGCATTCAAAAAAGCGGGCATTTCCATTCCCTGGGGCGGCCTTTTTGTACCGACTGCCTCTCCGCCTGACTATTATCACATCCTCGCCGATGCGGGGCTTACACATGTGGAATTCGGTACGGAGGCTCTTTCAGACCGTGTACTTGAGGCATACGGCAAACCTTTTCACATTGACGATGTATTTTCCTCACACATGGAGGCTCTTGCTGCCGGTCTGCACGTGGCTCATTATCTCATGCTGGGAGGGCCCGGAGAAAATGAAGATACGCTGAAAGAAACTCTGGCCAACACCGACAAGCTGGAAAAAACCGCTTTCTTCGTTTTCAGCGGGATCAGAATATATCCTCATACCGCTCTTTACACCCTCGCCCTCGAGGAAGGGCACATAGAATCAAACTGGAATCCGCTTGAGCCGAGGTTTTACTGGTCGCCGGCCGTGCAGCGGGAAGCGGTCATGGAGCTTGTGAAAAACCATGCCGCTGGCCGATCCAATTGGGTTATTGGTACCGGATCACAGTTGATGTTCAAAAACATTACGAAGCTTTATGCGCGGGGTCGTGTGGGACCTCTGTGGGAGCGATTGATCTGATGAAGCGTGACCTAGAAGGGACGGCATATATATCTCCGGCGGCTGTAACCGGCTTTTTCGCCATTGCACTTGCGATAGTGCTGTCCTTTTTTTCTGGCTACTTTGCAGTCATTCCCCTGTCTGTTTTTGTTTTTCTCTGCGCGGCGGCCCCCTTTATCCCATCAAGGGGTTTCTTCTTGCCTGTCAACAGCCGGGGATATACAGGAAGACCAATGGTATCTGTAACATTCGATGACGGGCCCGATCCGGAGACTACCAGACATATTCTACAACTGCTGGACCGTCATGCGGCAAAGGCCACTTTCTTCGTTACCGGTGAAAAGGCCGCTAAATACGGCGACCTGATTGCAGAGATACTTGCACGTGGCCATGACATCGGCAATCATTCATACAGGCATGATCCTTTTCTAATGCTGCGCTGTTCAGAAAAGCTGTATACGGAGATCGAATCGACGCAGGCCCTCTTGAAACAATTTGGCATCTCACCTGCTGCTTTCCGGCCGCCTGTAGGCATCACCAATCCGCGACTGGCTGAAGTCTTGTTTCAACAGGGGCTTTATTGCGTGACCTTCACTTGTCGGGCCAATGACTTCGGGAACAGGTATATTAAAAAATTGTCTGATAGAATATTGAACAAGGTGAAGCCGGATGACGTAATCCTTCTTCATGATGTCCAACCAAAGAAGGCGATCGGCAAGGAATACTTTTTGCGCGAGATTGACTTGATACTTTCAGGTTTGAAAAGCAAGGGATTACAGATAGTGCCTCTTGCTGAACTTCTGGGACGACCCGTTATGATATGGACCGGAGATAATCAAGGATAACATGACTTCTATATGAAATGATTCTTATTGCCATTTCGACCCTTTCGGATTATTCAGGGTAGACTAGGGAGAAATTCCGTAAGCGATTGATAAATAAAATATTGCCATGCCGCTGGCCTAAATTTTCAAAATATTTATGAACATATAAGCATTAAAAATATTTTTTTGACATGCTATTGGATCAATGATAAATAAAATAACTTATATATACGGTAAGTAATCATGGATGAGGCATGGTACAGTATATCGTATAAGGAAGAACCGACAGACAGCGCAATTCTTGCAGAAGCCTGTGCAGAGGCCGGATCACCATGGTATTCCGGTCATTTTCCCGGTGACCCGATTCTGCCCGGCATTGCCATCCTGTCCATGGTGACGGATGCGATTACGCACCATGAATCTGAGAAAGGAAAAAAGATAAGGATAACCAGTATAAGGAGGGTCAGATTCAGGCTGCCGGTAAAACCGGATGAATTGCTCCACATATCCACTTCCTCATCCCATCAGGATGGAAGACTTGCCTACCATTTTGATGTCGATGTGAGAGGAAAAACGGCATGCAGCGGTATCATTGTGGCTGAGCTGCTGTCGGAGTAAAGTGCTAAGTAAGACTGAAACAATAGTCACCAGTTTTTGGTGCAATATAATTATGTTCAAGAAAAAATATGGCTGTGACGATTTATTTACGCGGGGAGGATTGTGAATGCTCATGAGTATGAATAAAAAGGCGCTGATATTTCGGATTGCCGAAATTATCATCCTCGAACTGAAGCTGGAAGAGATTACACCGGAAACGTTCGATCCCGATCTTGATCTGGTGGATGAACTCGGCGTTGACAGCATGGATCTGGCTACAGTGGTTCTTGTGCTTCAGGACGAATACGGCATCACCATCGATGAGGATGATTATCCCAAACTCAGAAACATTCGCATGATTGCCGAATATATTGAGCAGAAGCAGGCAGCATGAGCCAAATGGGACCCTTCTTGAAATATTCATGAATACCACGGACATCATAACAATTCCTCAATTTGATAAAGGGACAAGAAAATGGAAATTTTCCGAGCTGCTGGCCGAGCCTGAAGTACGTCGGCGCTGGGAAAAGGTGAGGAAGTTTTTTTTCCTCCGAGAATCCACGTATGATATGACAAACCGCTGCAACATACGATGCGACGGTTGTTATTATTATAAAGGTGAAAAGCAATTCGCTCAAGGAAATGAGGACCCGCAGGCATGGCGAACGCTGATGAAGAAGGAAAAGGCAAGGGGCATTACATATGTAGTTCTGGCCGGTGCCGAGCCGTCCATGGTTCCTCAGCTTCTCGAGGTCTGCCACGAGGAGATGCCGCTGGGGTGCATAGCCACGAATGGTTTTAAATTCATCCCCGAATCGGTCGGCTACAAGATCCATATCTCCGTCTGGGGAAATGATGAAACGAGCCTGCGTGTCAGAAGGGCAAAAAATCTGCTTTCAAAACAGATCGACAATTACCGTGGTGATCACAGGGCGGTCTTCGTGTATACCTTTACGCAGGATAATATAGATGAAGTATATGAGGTGATGGACACCATTGCCGCAAATGATTGCAAGATCACCTTTAATGTTTTTTCGTCACCTGTCGGATACACCGGTCCGTTGAGACATGATAAGGATTCTCTTAACCGGACGCGCAAAGTGATGATGGATATTCTTTCCCGCTATCATGCAAATATACTCTTTTCCCCCTACAACGCAGTTGCACATACTCACCAGTACGGCCTGCACGCCCTTTATGGGTGTTCTTACCCGAGAAGGAATCCTTCGACAGACATCGGTCTCGGAAGGTCTTTCAGGCAGTATAGGGCGGATCTCTCTTGGGACAGAGAAGTGGCCTGCTGTGTTCCCGACACGGATTGTGAAGAATGCAGGCATTACGCAGCCGGCAGCGCTGTTGTTACGGCACGCCTGTATCGACATGTGACCGACCCGGACACCTTCAAATCATGGCTCGACTATGTGGATACGTATCTTGCCGTCTGGGTCATGGGTTATGAAAAGGGCGAGAACCTCTGTCGCGATATGATTGCGCCACCCTGAAAAATGTAGTTATGAAAAGCGGGATATATCCTCTGTCCCAAATTTGATCGTCAATTGAAATGTGCGTGAATAGGTATTTATGAAAACTGTCAGCTCCTTACTGGATAAGGCATGGCATGAGCGTTACAAAAAAATATCCAGTCTGAATATTCGCAGTTCCATCTACGATGTAACCAATCAATGCAATTTGCGCTGCAAGGGCTGTTTCTTCTTTTCTTCCAATGAACATCAGGCGGCCACCGAGGAAACGGATGTCGGAAAATGGTACCGGTTTGTTCAAAAGGAAAAAGAGCGGGGCGTAAATCTTGCTATACTAATCGGCGGGGAACCGACACTCTTTCTCGACCGGATCGAGGCTTTTTACAAACTGCTGCCGACATACTGCGCGACCAACGGTTTGATCAAGATTCCCAGAGAACGTTTTCCCGATATGATGGTGGGTATTTCACTGTGGGGTGATGAGGAAGATGAAAAATTGCTCAGGGGGAAAGACACATTCGCCGTATCCGGCAAGAATTACGCAGGAGATCCGAATACCTATTACCTTTACACTATTACGCCAAAGCAGGTCGGGCGTATAGAACGTGTAATCAGCAAGATTGCCGATGTAGGTCTGAAGGTCCACTTACAGTTGCTGACGAATGATGAAAGAGTCGACGGTTTTTTCTGGACAAAAGATAAGCTGAGAGACGTTCGGTCCGAAATGGACGATATGCTTGAAAAATACCCGCGGACCGTTATTTCCTGCAAATATTATCATGAGATTATCACCGCGGGCAGGATGATGAATAGGACATTCGGATGGACAGAGTGCCCGTCCGTTACGGAACCTTTGGATAACAGAAATCCTCAGCCGAAAAGGCTCATCCGTTTTATCCGCTGGGCTTCGGATCTGCAAACCATGCACCGGTGCTGCACCTCTGCAACAAGGGATTGTTCAACCTGCAAGGATGGCGCTGCGCATATGAGCTGGGTTATGGTCAATAAGAGAGAGCATCTGAATTCAACGAAGGATCTCCAGAACTGGATTGAAGTATACGAAATGTTCGCCAAACTCTACCGGTTCATACCATGGTAGCTTCACGAACTCCCCTTGCGCCTAAAAACAAGCAGACAAGGATGAAAAGTATTAGACCTGTTATATTGGGTTATGACGCCGTATCACCCCTGGGTATCGATACGGAAACCCAATGGGAGCGTGCATCGCGCGGCGCAAGCGGTATTGGTGCATTGACGCGTTTCCCTCTCCGTGAAGGATTTCCCGTAAGAATAGCAGGCCAGGTTGATGATATTAACACCAGCTCCTATCCTTTCTTGAAATCCCGTGACATGGCACTATGGACATCACCTGTTTTCAGCCATGCCATGCTGGTAGTCCACCGGGCTCTTGTAAAAAGCGGGCTTGAAATAACGGATGATATCGCTTCCAGAGTAGCTATTACCTTCAGTACCGCTGTCGGCGGTCTTGATGCAGTGATTCGTGCGGACAGGATGTGGGTTTCCGGGGGGAAATTGCCCCATCCGTTTACCAATGCAAACTCCTGCATCAATATGGTAGGGGGAAAAATTTCCATTATGACCGGGGCTACAGGACCCATAACCTCGACCATTACCGCCTGCGCCACGGGTTCCACCTCCATGATTATCGGGGCCATGTTAATAGAGCAGGGTATGGCGGACGCAGTCATCTGTGGCGCCGTAGATTTCCCTCTTGTTGAAACCATAGTGGGCGGTTTTTTCACGATGAACGGCGCATACCGGCCGAAGGAAGGGCAACCGGAAGAGTCTCCGGATAAGGCAAGCCGTCCTTTCTCCATCAACAGGAGGGGCTTCGTCGTATCTGAGGGTGCCGGCTGTATTATCCTGGCAAGTAAGGATTTTGCGAAGGTCCATGGAATAACCCCCAGAATTGAAATGGCGGGATGGGGCATGACGTCGGACGCGCATCATTTTGTTGCTCCGAACCTGGAAACGGTGAAGATGTGCGTTGCGGAAAGTATTGCTCATTCCGGCTTGCAGCCGGGAGATATTGATGCGGTCAACGCCCACGGGACGTCGACAAAGATCGGTGACAAGGTGGAAGGTGATGCACTGAAGGATATCTTTGGCAGTGATATACCGCCGGTATCGGCAAACAAGTCTCAGACGGGCCATGCAATGGGGGCGTCCTCCGCTATTGAGATAATCCTTGCCATGGAAGGAATGATACGTGATACTGTTCTCCCCACGATAAATTATCTACCTGATCCGGATATCATAATCGACTGCGTGCCGGAAGGGGCGAGAAGGTTGGCTCAGGAGCATGTGTTAAAAAATGCATTCGGATTTGGCGGCTGCAATTCCTGCATTGTCCTGCGCAGGGTTGGATGATGAATAACTCTGACGAGAGCCAATTGCCTCATGTCATTCCCGTGTAGACGGGAATCCAGATGATATATGAAGGACTTTTATGTTTATATTCTTTGTAGTAAACGAAACGGCACACTATATATAGGTGTAACATCAGACTTGATTAAACGTGTATATGAACACAAAAATAAACTGGTTAATGGATTCTCAAAAAAATACAACGTCCACCGCCTGGTGTGGTATGAAGTGCATGAGACAGCGGAGGGCGCAATTGTCAGAGAGAAACAGATAAAGAAATGGAATAGGCAGTGGAAGCTAAATCTCATAGAGAGAGATATCCCAAATGGGATGACTTATATGAAACTATTTGTTTGTAATACTGGATTCCCGCTTCCGCGGGAATGACAATTCAAGAGCAATATTCAAACTGTGAACATATGAAGGCACCAAAGAACAGAAAAGTCTTTGTCATTGGCTACGGCGTGGCAACACCGCTGGGAAAGACCTTCGGCAAGACCTGGGAGCGCGCGGTTAAAGGCGAAGCCGGTTTCCGCAGGGTTACCCGATGCCATGTGAAATCCCTAAGTAATGTAGTGGGAGAGATACCTGACTGGGATCCCCGGACTTACGATTTTTCGAGTGAGAAGGAAGTTTACAACTGGAACGCAGCCTTTGTTATTCTTACCATGGCAGTCTGTAAAGAAGCCTTGGAAAATTCCAGGCTGCAAATAAACAAAGATACTGGGCCGAGAACGGCCTGTCTGATCGGCTCTGCCATAAACGGAACGGATTCCTTCCGCATTGCTATGGAAAATCTGAGGGACAAAGGGCCGCTAAAAGTTAGCCCTTACCTGCTCCCCAATCTCTGCGCCAATCTGCCGTCAGGCAAGGCCGGAATGCTTCTGGGCTTCACCGGTCCGATATTTTCACCGCAGAGTGCATGCGCCACAGGGAATCACGCCATCGCCATCGGGTCAAGGATGATACGGGACGGGGATTGTGACTTCGTCCTCGCCGGCGGTGTGGAGATGCCTGTCATACCGGAGATCATCCATGGTTTTGCCAATATGAATGCCACAATAAAGATACATCACAACGATCGTGCCTATAATGATCCTTCGCAGGCATCGCGACCTTTCAGCATTGACAGGAAAGGTTTTGTCGTGTCTGAGGGAGGAGGGGTGATCGTTCTTGCAGCGGATGAGGCCCTCTCGGCTCACGGACTCAAGGCAAAGGCTGAGGTCATGGGTATAGGCTGGACGTCGGATGCCCATCATTTTACGAGGCCGAATAAATCTACGACCATCCGGGCGATAGTGGAAACCATCGACGATGCGGGGCTCAAGCCGAATGATGTGGGATATATAAATGCCCATGGAACGTCGACGACCACGGGAGACAGTATGGAGGTGGAATGTCTGCGAGCCGTTTTTGGAGACGAATTAAGGCATATTCCCATATCGTCCAACAAATCACAGATAGGCCATTCCCTCGGCGCTACCGCCGCCATAGAAAATGCACTGGCCATCGAAGGGATGCAAAGGGGAGTGATCCTCCCTACAATAAATTATATCCCCGATCCCAAGTTTGGCGGATTGGACTTTGTTCCCAACGAGGCACGGAGGCAGCGGCATGAAATCGCCCTGTCAAATGCCTTCGGGTTTGGAGGTACAAACTGTTGCGTTATATTCAGAGGAGTATAGGATGAAACCGAAACCGTTCAGACCGGAGACAGCCGGGCTTGATAACTGCTATGTCCGTGATCAGGAAACCGGCCTTGCCTGGCACCGATGCGAGATGCGCACACTTTACGCAGATACGGATCGTTCATCGGTAGTCTATCACGCGAACTATCTCCGTTACTTCGAGTTCGGTCGTACGTCACTAATGCGGCATGCGGCATATCCTTACCGGGAAATAGAAGAGAGCGGCTATCTATATCCGATTATAGAACTGGGTATATGTTTCCATGAGCCGCTCTTTTATGATGATCTCATGTTGGTTTATACGCGGCCGGGGGAGCTTGAGCGGGTGAAGCTCCGGTTCGATTATGTGATCACCCATGCGGAAACAGGGGGGATCATCTGCAAGGGATTCACCAGGCATTGTGCCCTTAATGCATCGGGTAAGCCTGTGGCCGTCGATCCGAAGACGGTTCATCTCTGGAAGACATTCCCGCAGTGACCGGTCAGGAAACAATAGAAAAGACTTTCAGGAAAGTTCTGACCTATATATGACACGCGATGAAATTATAACTCAAATACTCCATTTCTTTCGCAAGGAGTTTGAGATTGAAAATCCGGGATTGGATGATAACCTGAGAGAAAAGCACGGGTTTGACAGTATAGATGCCATCGAGCTGCTCCTCAAGATCGAAAAAATGCTCGGTTACGAACTGACCCAAGAGGAAAAGAAACAGGCCATGGATATCCGGACTATCAATCAGATCTGCGATTATATTGAGTCGCTGACTAGGACAAGGCCGGTACTGTCCGGCGGTGAAGCCGGTCTTACATGAACGGAGCCTTATGGAAAGAAGGGTAGTCATTACAGCGTGTTCATCAATCACTCCCATCGGCCGCACCAAAGAAGAAATTATTCACAGCCTGGTTAATGGGATCTCCGGAGTAAAAACCTTGCGTGAGGACGGCCTGTTGTCTTCCCATATCCACTCCAAGGTGTTTGGAACCGTTGATTACCCCGTATCGTACGATTTCAAGCGTCAGCACAGAAAAACCATGGGGCCCGTAGCCTATTACGCGTGTCAGGTAGCCAAAGAGGTGATTGGGGCCGCCGGTCTGGATCAGGGATTTGTCACGTCCGGCCGTTTGGGCGTTGCCTTCGGCTCGACCCACGGGAGTCCTACTGTTCAACGGGATATCTACCGGACTTTTTTCGGTGCATCCCAAAATGATTTTTCTACCATCGGCGCTGTAGATTACCTGAAATCCATGGTTCATACCACAGCCGTCAATATTACCAAGATGTTCGGTATTACAGGCCGCGTCATATCATCATGCACGGCATGCACAACAAGCAGCCAGTCCATCGGCTACGGTTATGAAGCAATAAAATACGGTATGCAGGACGCCATGCTTTGCGGAGGGGCCGATGAGTACGATACGACCACCGTCGCCGTGTTCGATAATCTCCTCGCTTGTTCTACGGCCTTTAACGATACGCCCCATCTGACGCCGCGCCCGTTTGATACCATGAGGGACGGCCTTGTCGTGGGGGAGGGGGCCGGGGCTGTAATGCTGGAGGAGTATGGATATGCACGGAAGAGAGGCGCTCCCATGCTCGCCGAGGTAATAGGGTTTGCCTGCAACAACAACGGCGGTGATTTGATACTGCCGAATCTGAACGGTATCAAAGAGACTATACGGATCGGTCTGAAAGATGCCAGGATCAACGCGGATGAAATGGATCTTATCAGCGCCCACGCGACGGGAACCAAGATGGGCGATGTGATTGAAGCACAGGCTATTTATGACGTTTACGGAAATCTGCCCGGTGTTGTCGGATTGAAAAGTTATATGGGGCACACGATGGGCTCCTGCGGCGCTATTGAGGCCATCATCGCGATTTATCTGATGGAGGAAGGATTTATAGCCCCGACGCTGAACCTGGACGAGATAGATGAAAGATGCGCCATGATCAACCACGTTGTGAAACTGAGAGAACAGCCGGTCCGGATCGCCACCATCCAAAACTTTGCCTTCGGCGGCGTCAACACCAGTCTGATCATAAAAAAGATGTCTTGAAAATCCCCCGTCCCTTCTTTTGTAAAGGGGGGGCATGGGGGGATTTTTACAGTCGTCCAAGTGACGTAAAGGTCTCGCCATGACGACAAACGATACGCAAACCAAATACCCTTCACTGTTACAATCCGCCAAGGATTTCATCATTACGGTCATTCTCTGGACTTGCTATATTATGGGATACATCTTGTTCTTTTCACCTTTTTATTTGTATGCGTTTTTCTTTTCCGGCAAGCCTGAAGAGGCCTTTCAAAAACTTAACCATCAGCTCCACCGGGTTTTTTTCTACCTTTTGCGGACCATCGTTCCCGGAGTGAAATGGCATGTTTCCAAAGACGTCTCCGCCATACGCTCTTCGGTCATCATTGCCAATCATCTCTCCTTTCTTGATCCCATTCTATTTGTATCTCTGTTTGAAAGACAGAAGACCATCGTAAGAAGCGACTATTTCAGACTTCCCGTTTTCGGCTGGATATTGAAGACGTCAGGTTATATACCCTCCATGACGGAAGATATATTTTTGGAAGACATGATCGACCAGATAAAAAAAATGAAGGAGTATCTTTCTTCAGGAGGTAATCTATTTATATTTCCCGAGGGGACGCGTTCCTTAAACGGCCGGATAGGACCGTTTGATAAAGGTGCATTCAGGATTGCCAGGCTCTGTAAGGCGCCGATCAAGATCGTGTTGATCCGGAACACCGGCAAACTCTTTCCTCCGGGGAAGTTCTTATTTAATACCTGTGCTAAAAATGTGATTGATGTCGAACTGGCCGGAAGCCTTGAACTGGATTATAATAGTGATGCCTTCACCCTCTCCGGTCTCATGGCTGATACCCGCTCCCTCATGGAGAGAAAAGCGGACTTATGAAAGTTGTCCTTATATCCATGCCGGATGTCATACCCATTGTTATCCACGAAATGGCGCTCCATATGCCCAACCATGGCATCGCCTGCATCGGAGGAAATGTCGATGAAGGGCATCACGTCTATCTGATTGATCTGATCCGGAAACGGAAAGACATCTCGACCTATCTGACAAAGACCTTAAAAAGAATTCGCCCCGACCTGGTTGGCGTGTCTGCCATGACATGGCAGTATCCAACCGCTCTTGCATTGATTAGACTGATTAAAAGTATCCTGCTGCATGTAAAAATCGCCATCGGGGGTTATCATGCCACATTGATGAGTGAGGAGATTGCCTCATCACCAGAGGGGGATGAGATCGACTTTATCATCAAGGGGGAAGGGGAAGAGGTCTTCCGCAGGCTGGTGAACGCCCTGGCAGGGACGGACAGACTGGAAACTATACCATCCCTCTCTTACAGAAAGGACGGCAGGTGGGTGCACAACGAACGGGGCGGACTCTGTGATCTGTCCCGCCTGAAACTGCCGATCCGTGATCACAGGCGTCTGACGGGAGGATACCATTTCATGTATTCCAGGATCGAGGTTATGGAAACTTCCCGCGGCTGCACCCACAGTTGTAATTTTTGCAGCATTAATCACATGTACGGGCGCTCTTACAGGACATATCCTGTTGAGCGCATCATTGCCGATCTTGACGACATCTACTTCAACAAAAAAACAAAGCTGATCTTCATCACCGATGACAATATGGTTCTGAACCCTAAATGGGTGATTACCGTCTGTGATGCCATCATACAAAGGCGGTATCAAAACTTGCAGCTGGTCGTTCAGGCCGACTGTATGTCCGTGGCCCGAAATGAAGCTATGGTGAAAAAAATGTCCGAAGCGGGATTCCGGATCATTTTCCTTGGGATTGAAAATGTGTCGAGCAATAATCTCAGAACCATGGGGAAAGCAGACATTGTAAAAGAGGCAAAAAAGGCTATAGATAATTGTCACCGGTATGGCATCATGGTGATCGGCGGTCTGATCTTCGGACTGCCGGATGATGACGAAGAGGCTATCAAAAAAAACTATCAGTTTCTTAATGAGCTGGAGGTGGACGCATCCTACTGTCAGATGCTGACGCCCTATCCCAAGACCCGGCTCAGAGATTATCTGATCGGTGAGGGATTAGTCACGAATCACGACCGTTATGAACGCTACAGCGGCTTTTGGGCAAATGTGAAAACCAGGCATCTGGAATCCGATGAGCTGCAATATTCCTTCTGGTATAACAGGGAAACTGCTTTGGGCTGGTGGAAGCCATCGTCATTTGCGGGAAAGCAAGGCAGATTATGGATGTCCTTTTGGACGTATATGGCCAAACCAATCATGAAATTTTTTACGGAAAGGCAGATCCTCAGGATCGGCTGGGAGGAAAGGTATCAAAGATATATCCGCCGTTTAGAAATGATGAACCGTTTTGATGATCTGGAAATGTTCAAAAGGAATTAAGAGATGGAAGATACGTCCCGACTGATAGAGCGTATTCGTCTTCCCCTTATTATCCCTGTTCATCCCTATCTCAGGGACCACCATTTCGAGAGTAAAATCATTTTCCCCGCCGTTGAGGAGCTTCAGCACCTGGCCGCATCAGTGAGGGCTTATCGGCCGGATGCGCATGTCGGATGCATGAGTTCAGCCACATTCGACCGTTTTCTGAATATTGAAAAGGATGCCGAGATCATAGAGGCCTGCAATGAACTGGAGGTCTATGAGAGCGGCCGCATATTTTCCAAATTGATCACGATCGACAGGATAAGAGGTACCATGACCAGGACGAAGGTGCATACCGCTGTCAGTTTCACGGCTGCAGGGGAGCGTTTCGCGGGAATGCCTATGGATACGGCGTCAGCAGTAGAAGGGTTTCCCTATAAGATGTCCCCGGAAAAATTGTACAGTGACCTGGTGCCCTTCGGGCCGTCATATCAAAATGTCAGAGGTGACATCCTTCTCGCTAAGAGCGGTGCCGTGGCAAAGGTGTATGCTGCTGTTAATCAGGCTCCATCAGAGCCCCTTGGTTCCCCTTTTCCCCTCGACGGAGCGCTTCATGTCGCCTGTGCCTGGGGACAGCGGTACTACAATATAGTGGCCTTCCCTGTAGGTTTTGAGGAGCGCATCATCGTCAAATCGACGATACCCGGTGAGACCTACCGTTGCCGTATATTGCCTGCTGCAGTGCCCGGAGAATCCCTTCTCTTCGATATATGGATTTATGATTTGTCTGGTGATCTTTGTGAGGAGATCAGAGGCGTGATTATGAGGGATGTCTCCGGCGGCCGGGTCAAGCCCCCAGGTTGGGTCTTGTACAGTCCTCTTGTCCGTCCCTTTGATAAACAGGGGTAGGAGAATTTTAAATTAATACTTGCGGGATATAAAGTCATGATAATGGCAATTCTGCTCCTGGCAGCTTACATTGCAGGCTCTGTCAACTTCTCCATCCTGCTCTTCAAGATGCTGGGAAGGGATGACCCGAGATATCATTTCAGCGGGACAGCCGGAACTACGAACGTCTATCGGCAGGCCGGTATGCTGTGGGCAGGGGTCGTACTCTTGCTTGATTTAGCAAGAGCTATCGCCGTTTCTTGGGTGGCGCTGCACTTTCTCTCTCTGAACAATGTTCCCTGGGTGGGGTTCACGCTTGTTGTCGGCAACCGCTTCCCCTGCTTTCATCAGTTTCGTGGTGGGAAAGGGGTGGCAAGCTATCTCGGGTTTACTGCACTGATCTCACCCGTTGCTGTTGCCTTGTCCACTCTGGTCTGGCTCGGCGTATACGGGATCGTCCGCGTTCCCTTCATCGCCTCTTTCTTCATGACTATCGTACTAGCGGTCGGGACGGTCATCGTGTGCGGATACGAGACAGTAGCAATGGCAGGAACGATCATAACCGCCCTCTTCATCTTCTATAGCCATAAGCAAAACATAGCAGGGCTTTTACGAATTCCATCCCCGCCCCTTGAATAACAGGGGAGGAATTGTTTAAAAACCTCCTTATTATAGGGCTGTTCAAAAACGCTTAGGTGCAAGGCGCTCAATAAGCGAAGTGCGAGGCGTATATGGAAATACGTTGAGCGCTTCGGTTTGCAGAGCAACGTAGCAGATAAGGGTTTTTCAACAGCCTAGGGATGGTTCACGGTTTTAATGTGCAAGCCCTTCCTTTGAGGTTAAAGAGAAGGCGAAGGATATTTTTTGTCGTATCACTGAATATTTTATCGGAAAAGTACTTGCCTGCGGCACGCTTTGAGATTTCCGACATGGTCGGATAGATATGTACGGCGCCGGCGATGGAGGACAGCTTCACGCCTCCGGCTGTAGCGATTATCCATTCATGTATAAGGTCGCCGGCATGGGCGCCGATGATCTGGCAGCCCAGGAGTTTCCCGTTTGGGTTTAGAAGAATCTTGATCTTGCCCAGCGTCTCACCTTCCGCAAGGGCGCGGTCGTTGTCGGCGAATAGCTCCTCAATGATCTGATACTCCAGACCTTCCTTCCTGGCCCGCTTCTCGTTAAAACCGATGCTAGCCACTTCCGGGTCTGTGTAGGTGCACCAGCCGATCCGGCTGTAGTCCATCTTCCGGGGGAGGTGGAGGACCGCATTGGTCAGGGCAATGCCCGCCTCATATCCCGCTACGTGTGTGAAAAGCAACTGGCCGTTTACATCCCCGCAGGCATAGATGTGAGCTATATTGGTCCGCGTTCTGGAGTCCGTCGGAATGCCTTTAGCCGTGAATGTTACACCAGCCGCATCTAGCCCCAAGCCTTTTATATTGGGCGCCCGGCCTGTTGCCACGAAGATTGCATCGCCTTCGATTTTTGTCTCTTCTCCTCCACCAGCGGCAGGAGCAACAGTAAGTATGATTGCTGACCCGTGTGATTCCGCCCGAACGGCCTTTGTATTCGTGTGAATTTGTATTCCCTCCGCTTCCAGACGAGCCTTCAGAATGTCGGCCATATCGACATCTTCCGGACCTAAAATCTGGTCCATGAATTCGATGATGATTACCCGGGAACCCAAGCGCGCAAAAGCCTGGGCAATCTCCAGGCCGATGGGGCCGCCGCCCAGAATAATGAGCCGGGGAGGCAGTATTTCCTGAGAGAAGACCGTTTCATTCGTCCAGAAGGGGACGTCAGCAAGTCCATCCACGGGGGGGACCACGGCACCTGACCCCGTCGATATAATCCAGTTCTTTGCGGAGATCCGCTTTCCTTCCAGGGTAACCACATGATCATCCGCAAAGACCGGCGCACCAAAACGAATCTCCGCTCCCAATCCGCAGAATCTCTCCACCGAGTCATGTCGCTGAATCCTGTCAATGACTTCTTTCACGCGGTTCATGACAGCTTTCAGGTTCACAGCGGGTATGGACAATACCGGCAGGCCGAATTCGGCGGACCGTTTTGCAAGCGCCCATATACCGGCGGTTCTGATCAGAGTTTTTGAAGGCACACAGCCGTAATGCAGGCAATCACCACCGAGTCTGCCGGACTTCTCGATCAGTATCGTCTTGGCGCCGAACTGGGCACCGCCGGCTGCTGCTGTCAGACCTGCCGCACCCCCGCCGATGATTCCGAGGTCATAATCAAAGCTTCCCATATTACTTCCTCCTGTGAAAATGAGTACTGTGAGAATCAATACTCCTGTCTGATCTTTTTTATGATCTTCGGGATAAAAAACGAAAAGACAAAGAGCGCGATGGAGAAGAAGACTTTGAAGGAGAAAAGCCGTCCCCAGTCACCGCCGGCCCAGACCTCTTTTATGGTTCCAAAGAAAAAGGTAAAAATAAACGTCCCGGCTATGATACCGAGGCCGGTTCCGAAAAAGTAATCACAAAAGCGGACCTTCGTCAATCCCATGCCGAAATTCATAGGTGTAAATGGGAAGTAGACCAGGCGCAGATAGAGGACAGCGGCAAAGCCGTTACGCTCTATGGCATCGTCGTATTTTTTAAGACGGTCGCCGATCAATGACGCGGCAAAGTCCCGCCCGAGAGTCCTTCCGATCCAGAAGGAAACGCTCGCACCAACCATGGCCCCGACCCACACATATAGAAATCCCCAGTAGGGGCCGAAGATGGCCGCTCCCAGTGCGGTGAGTAATGTCCCCGGGACAAAAAGACAGATACCGGCAGCATATACGAACATAAATATCACGGGAGCCCAAAAGCCTGCGGCCTCAAGAAAACTGCCCAGGACCTCCTGCGTGAGCAGATTTTTCACAGGGGTGAAACGGATGATGTAGACAGCTGAAATGATGAATATGACAAGCACAGCGGCTTTCATAATCGCTTTTCTTCCGGCGTTCGCCCGCTGTTCTGTGCCGTTACTCATGTGAACTTCCTATACATTAGGAATTTATCAAACAATCTTATCAGAAAGGATATATCCCGCCAAGTCGGTCGGGCAAAGGATTTTTTTTAAAGGCACCATTTTTCTCTCCTTTCTTTGGTTGGAATTTTCCCGGCTGTTTAAAACTCTTCCAGGGTTTTCTGTTTTACCAGTTTGTTATTTTCTCAAGTTTCCAGGTCCTTTTTCATCCTGTCAAAATCTTCTTTCGTAATTTCTCCCTTGGCATAGCGCTTCTTTAAGATATCCAGAGGACTTTCATTATGTGTCGTCGTCTGACCTTTCGTTTTTGTGGCCTGAATAACGAAATATACCAATAACCCAATGATGATTAAAAATAGTATCCACATAAAAATACCTCCACCATATCCGTAATGCATCATCGGACCCCAGCCTCCAGGACCTTGCCCGCCGTAGTAACCATTTCCTCCACAGGACGTTAAAAAACTAATTATCATCGAGAAAAATATTGCATGCTGCTTTTTCACCTTTTATGTCCCCTTAATTTACGGAACCAGAGACTTGCTTAATTCCTGCCTATCAATTCGCTGTCTGGAATATCTTCCATCTCTTATTTGAACATATAATTAAATAGATACGACGGTTGTACAATATCGGTTATTATTTCTCTTTAATCCTGAATTGTTTCTCTAAAAGCTTGCTGAGATCAGGACAGTCCCAACAGATAATCCGGCCTTCACTGTTGATCAAAATCATGACCGGTACACTGAAAACACCAAACTTGCTGCGTGTTTCACCATCCTTATCTAGAAGAGTGGGATAGGGAATGACTTTTTCCTTTGCAAATTGCTCCGCCCTTTTTTGGGACTCTTGGATATCGATGTTAAAAAGAGCCAAACCCTTTTTGCTGTAAAGGGAATGAAACTCCTTCATATGTGGAATCATCTCCCAGCATCCGCGGATCCACGTAGTCATGAATAATAAAAGAACAGGTCTACCCTTATAATCACTTAACCTGACATTATGGCCATTCAAATCTTTCAGGGAAAAATTTGGGGCTTGATCACCCTCCATTACATTATAGCTTTTCTCTCCACGCGAATAAGCAGGGAAAGAAAGACAGTAGATCATACCGCATATCAGAAAAAAAAGGATAAGCTGCTTTAGGGATACTTTCATAAATTGGCAGTCCTTAAAGTAAATATTAGTAGCATTCACTCTGGCATGGCAATCAGGAAAAGTATGATTGTGGCTTTCGAAATATCTTACTGTTCATTCCCTATTTCTTGACCGAAGTTTCTTGGATGTTTAAAACTCATCCAAGATTTCCCGCTTGGAACAATTTGCTATTCTTTTTCGACTCTCCAGATCCTTTTTATCTTGTCGAACTCTTCTTTGGTAATCTTCCCCCTGGCATGACGCTTCTTTAAAATATCCAAAGGACTTCCTCTCTGTTTCGGCATCTGCACCTTTGTTTTTGTGGTACGAATTATGAAATAAAACAACAGTCCACCGACAATCAATAACAATATCCATATAAATATCCACATAAATATCAACCACATCAATAATGCATCTGCGTCATCAGTTACCGTTGCAGATTTATCTACTTAGTAACAATGTCACCTTGCCTGTTAACAAACTAATTATTCACTTATAAAAATATTTGGTGTAATTTTTTTACTTATGCTCACACCCTTATTTTATGGAATTAAAAACATCCTCCAGCTACCTCCACAATTTTCAGAATTTCGCATTGTTAGCATTGCACTTATGTAAGACAACAATAGCAATGAATGAATCCCCAACTAATAGGACGGCTCTTAAAGATGCAAAAAAAAGTGTATAGGTAAGGGCCGTATACATAGCCAGCTCAAGAGATGAAGCTGAAGACCGTATTAAAGCCCTCCAGATCATGACTTCAAAGAACATGAAAATAAAAATACAGGATATTATTTGCGTCCGTTTTACTCTTCTAAAGTTATCATGATCTTCCTGTATCATGGTCCGTAGCCATTTCAATTCTCGATAGTGTGAAAAGATCAGCAAAACTGTTATTGCTCCGGTAATCCCGACAAGGGCAGGACGCCAAGTTTCGTCTTCCATCAAACGGAAGGCAATAAGGAAACAGCAGGAAAAGTAGAGAAAACAGGAAAAGCCTGCGGACCAGACCCATGAGGCAAAATGTGAGAAATCGCTGATGCTGTCTATTCTCGTGATCGCCATACTGTAAGCGATAACAAGTGATATGAGGACAAGCCCGAATAGCGTGCCGGCGACCTGTGCGAGTGCTGAAAACCCAGCTTCCATCAGTCAATTGTTTCCCTTGTGCGATAAACGTAGCAGTCCTGTACGTAAAGATAATGCAGACTGTTAGACGAGTCTATGACTAAGCTTCCATTCACTATATAAGTGTCACTGCCGTATATAATCCCTTCCTTCCCGTCAAGAACCACAAACCAGCTATTGCCTGACTTAGCTGCATAGGCCAAATGCTTGCTGTCTGGGCTGAAGGTCAGAACGTTCTTAATGATCTCGTCGTAACGCTTCCCTTCTTTGCCGTCCGCTACGATAAACCATTGATTTTCGCTTCGTGCTGCATACGCTACAAAACGATTATCCGGGCTGAAAATGGGCGTGCCGGACAGAATTTTATCATATGACTTTTCCTTTTTACCATCTACAACGACTACCATTTTGTTGTCTGCTTTTGAGACATATGCTGTATGCCTGCCATCGGGACTTATTCTGAAAGATCTCTTAATCCGGGGTGTAAAATTGACCTGACCGATAAGCGTCGTAGACATGATGTGATTGGGCTGTCTATCGTGTGGCTGAACAATTGAGCTTAGGAAAGCGAGAACAAAGGAAAAAGATATGATGACACTGCTTTTAAACATCAAATCACTCCTTCCCCCTTACTAGGGTAAGGAACTTGCAGCATTATTAAGGATAAGTAGCAATCAAGCAATGAATAAGGAAACACACTTCAAAAGAGACCATGAAAATGCTGACACATATGAGTAATAAGTAAAAAACTTTATTCATACCTGCCCTTTTTTAAATGGCCCTCTTCTGTCTAGGCAGATTTACCTCAGGTGAGCGCATCAATTGAGGTGGCAATTCCTGTGCACCAAGGATGAACACAAGTTCTTCCAGAGCAAAAAATATTTCTTTAAGTCTCTCAACAGTTAACTCCTCAAGGCCTTTAACAAGCAGACCTTGAGCCACCTGTGGTGATTTTTTAACAAGCTTCTTGCCGTCTTCCGTCAGTATTACCTTTACAACCCTTCTGTCATCTTTTGAACGAATCCTCTGTACAAGTCTCCGCGATTCAAGTCGGTCGAGTATTCCAACGACAGTTGCTGGATGAACGTACATTCGCTTGGCTATATCAGATACCTTTACAGGGGCGAGATCTCCGATGACCTTGATTGTCCACAGTTGCGGTCCTGTGATACCGGTTTGATGCTCAGCCATTTTTGAATGATCATTAACTGCCTTGAAAACTCTACGGATGTTATCAATGATTCCCGTGATTATTACAGATTTTTTATACATTCTATACTCCTTAATTATAAGCTTATGGTAGTACCAATAACACATTTATTATTTATATACAAATAATTTATGTATAAATTAATTGACATACGTTTTTAAAAGTAGTATGAAAATATTATAAAAAATATACAAAGGAGACCTTTATATGAAAAAGTTATTGGTAATTATAATGGCAATCATGGTTGTTTTAGCGTTTTCGTTAATCTTTTTAAACGGATGCGCGAAAAAAGAGATGGTAAAAGAAGAATCTGCGTCTAAGGAGCAAACAGCGGCTGCTAAAGAAACTGGTGGGGAAACAGCTTCTGCTGGAAAAGAAGAACCAACAGCAGCCTCTGCAGAAGAAACAACCATGGCAAAACGAGAGAAAATATTTATGGATATTCATTTCGATTTCGATAAATTCAATCTAAAGCCGGAAGCTCGAGAAATACTGAATAAGCAGGCAGCATGGCTTATCAAACATTCCACCGCCAGCGTCCTTATCGAAGGTAACTGTGATGAGAGAGGAACAGAAGAATATAACCTCGCCTTAGGTCAGAGAAGAGCTGATGCGGCTAAAAAATATTTCGTCGAATTTGGTGTTGATAAGACAAAGATAAAAACGATCAGCTATGGCAAAGACAGGCCCCTAGACTCTGGGCACAATGAAGAAGCATGGGCAAAAAACAGAAGAGATCATTTCATTTTATCGTTTAAGAAATAGAATTAAACCGAGAAACCCTTCCGCCTATAAGCTGTGATGTAAAATAAGTCAGGTCTAAATATATGGCACGGGACCGCAAAACTGAAGAAAGCCCTGCTGAAAGTGGCATATAAGCAGCTGGCAATAAGGATCGCGCAAGGGATCATCAAAGCTTAGCATACCTCCCTTTCATCAGATGATCCCTTGCAGGTATCCGCTTGTAGCCATTATCCTGACATTCTCAAAATAGATTTCATTTTACGGTGATATCACCTAATATCTGCTTTTATGAAAAAACATCTCATCGAAGAATCTGTTCTTTTTATCAGCATTCTCAAGTGGGTGGTGTTCGCCACCGGCATTGGGATAATTGTAGGATTGTCAACAACTCTGTTCTTGAAGCTGCTGGACTGGAGTGTAGCTCAGAGTACAAGCTATTCCTATTATTTTCTCTTACTTCCAATCGGATTGTTAATCAGTGCTGTGGCAATTCAGTATTTAGAACCTGATGCAAAGGGATACGGAATAGAAAAGGTTGTAGAGGCTGTCCATAAGCGAGGAGGTAAGATAAATGCAGCCATCGTTCCGGTGAAACTTGTGACAACGATCATCACAATTGCCACCGGTGGCTCAGCAGGACAGGTCGGCCCTTGCGGGCAAATAGGGGCATCACTGTCATCAGTTTTTGCCGATCTATTTAAGCTCGATGATAACGACAGGAAAAAGCTTGTCATATGCGGGCTCAGTGCGGGATTCGCATCTGTCCTTGGAGCGCCATTTGCCGGCGCCATTTTTGGCGTTGAGATCCTCTATGTGGGGAGCATTGTATATGAAGTCCTTCTTCCCTCTATCGTAGCAGGGATAACAAGCTATCATATTTCAACACTCTTAGGCATTCATTACCAATATTACCCGGTCAACTTTGTCCCTGCAATTACGGAAGTGTTCATTTTCAAGATTGTTCTGGCGGGTATATTTTTTGGCATTTGTTCCATTATTTTTATTGCGCTATTGAGATCCGGCCAGATGGTCGCAAACAAGTTGACCAAATTATTGCCGGTGAGGGCCCTTATCGGCGGAGTTATTCTAATTGTCTTGACTTTCTTATTTTCGAAGCAATTTCTCGGCACCGGTCTTGAATCAATACAATCTTCTCTCAGGGGGGAAAGGATCATCTTGTATGCATTTCTTGTGAAAGCTGTTTATACCAGTATAACGCTCAATTTCGGTGGAAGCGGCGGTTTAATCATGCCCATATTATTCATCGGGGCAACGTCGGGAAATCTCTTTGGAGAATTATTTGGATTGGATAGAGCAACCTTCTCTTCAGTCGGTTTTGTGAGTCTCTTGGCGGGTGCGGCTAATACACCGATTGCGGCAAGTATTTTAGCCATAGAATTTTTTGGAAGTGCGATAGCTCCCTATACAGCTATTGCCTGCGTTGTCAGTTTTCTTATGACAGGTCACCGAGGTGCTTTCCAATCGCAGATACTTGCTTTTAAAAAAACCTCTTCTGTAGAAGTAGAAATTGGGAAAGATTTGGAAAATATAAAAACGACATTCAAACGTCGAGATAAGAGTTTAATAGGTCTGGTTTTAAAAATAGTCGAAAAAATAAGCGAAACTTTTAAAGGGAAATGACCAAGATAAAAATCTAATTTAGGATATGCTTTATATAATCATACTATTTGTAAAATAGTACATGTGGCCAAATGGTTCAGATTTGACCCTTAAATTCAGTAAACAACGCTACCCTTCACTCGTTACACTTTATTTGGCGGGTGAAGGGCGTCATCGTCGTTATATTATTGTATGTTTTTATTTCTTGGGTGTCGTGATGAAATGATCTCTCCTGTTCTTCGCCCAGGCTTCTTCATCATGTCCCGGGTCTAACGGCCTTTCTTTGCCGTAGCTGATCGTCTTTATCCTTTTTTTGTCGATACCGAGTTCGACGAAATATTTCATGGCCTCTGCGGCCCTTCTCTCGCCAAGGGCCAGATTATATTCCACTGTCCCCCTTTCGTCACAGTTCCCTTCAATTACTACATTGTAATTTTTATTTTTTGCAAGCCAAGCTGCGCCCTTTTTCAGAATTTCCCGGGCTTCCGGCTTAAGAATGTACTTATCGTAATCAAAGTGAATATCTTCGAATATACCGGCCGCTTTCCCTGCACCGGCCTGTTCCTTTGTTAACTCAGTCGCGCTTCTTGCACTCCCTTCAGTTAGGGGTTCTTCTCTCACGGCACTTCCTCTTGCCGCCATACCTTCTTCCTTAAATCCTTCCGCGCCGGACTCCTTGGCCATCGTCGTTTTTTCCTTTGAAGGAGGATAATCCCTTACGATCGACCTTTTCGTACAGCCACAAACTAGGATAAGTAAAAGCACTAGACTTAAAGGTATCAGTATTGAAACAATCAGCGATTTTTTCATATGCATCACTCCCTGTTTATTTGTTGGAAGCTTTATAATGGTAAAAAATGCATTTGTCAATTGTTTATCACGCAGATAATTTGTACACAAACAATAAATACACTGAGTATTTTATTAGATATAAGAAAAAATGGGGACCAAAAATACTAGGAATAGATTTATTTTTTCTTTCCCAGTTCCTTTGCCCGTACTGTAGCCGCTTCGACGGCCGCCATCAGAGTGGCCCTGAGTTTTCCATCTTCCAGGGCCTTCAATCCGGCTATAGTCGTTCCTCCGGGAGAAGTAACCATGTCTCTCAATTCTGCGGGGTGTTTGTCTCCCTTAAGGCAGAGTTTAGCCGCGCCCAGGAGGGTTTGCGCCGCAAGCTTCAAGGCAATGTCTCTGGAGAGCCCCATGTTGACACCGGCATCAGCAAGCGCGTCGATTATTATGAATCCGTATGCGGGCCCGCTTCCGCTCAAGCCGGTTACAGCATCCATGAGTTCTTCTTTGACCGAAACGGTTATACCGACGGCATCAAAGATATAACGGGCACAGGCAAAATCTTCATCAGTTGTGTAAGAACCGCTGGTGATTGCCGCAGCTCCTTCACCGATAAGTGCGGGGGTATTCGGCATGACCCTGATAACGCGGGCCCCTTTATTGAGAAACCCTTCAATGTATTGCGTTGAAATGCCTGCTGCAATGGAAATGATAAGCTTACTCTTATCAATAACACCGGCTATCTCCTTCAGTACTTCTGCTACATTCTGAGGCTTAACGGCCAGGATGACGATATCAGCATCCTTTACGACTTTTTTACTATCTGCAGTTCCGCGGACACCGTATGTCTTTTTGATATCATCCAGGCGATCCTTTGCCACATCGGAAACAGACAGATTATCTGCCGGCATCAGATTGTGGGATAAAATTCCATTGATAAGAACGCTCCCCATTTTGCCGCCGCCAATAAAACCGATCTTTTTCCCTTTTAACATATCTTCTTCTCCCTTGTGCTTACCCTTATGGGGTTGTAAAGATTTTGTTCCAGTTTACGAATTTTTACGAGATTATCAATCTTTATTTGCACAATATGCGGCATATATGATAGGCACTTAATAACCAAGGTGAATAAGAAGGGGAGGTCCCAGTGATAATCTTTCGCGAAATAAATAGTGTAAATGTCGCCTGCTGGGTGGGCAGCGCAGACTTTACCGACGGAAGAAAGACCCTTGTTTTTGTGCACGGGTCGGGTGGAGACCACAGGATTTGGATAAAACAATATACTAAATTAAAGGATGAATTCAATATTGCAGTAATTGATTTGCCCGGTCATGGACAATCCGAAGGCGCAGGTGAGCAGGATGTTTCCATGTATGTCGAATGGGTGAAAAAGTTTATGGATCCGCTTGCCTTGCAAAAACCCGTATTGATCGGTCATTCCCTGGGTGCAGCCATAAGCCTTGTGTTCGCCATACAATACGGAGAGATGCTTTCCGGCGTTGTTCCCGTGGGTGGTGGAGTAAGAATGCCCGTCAATGAGATGATCCTGAAAGGCCTGAAGGCAGACCCCGATGCGGCAATAAGTCTGATAGCAAAGTTTTCAGTTTCTAAGGCAAATCGGGAACGCCTGATGCGCACTGTGATTGAAGGTCTGTCATGTGCCAGCCCTGAAGTCCTGTATGGTGATTTGCTTGCCTGTGACAAACTTGATATAGCAGATCAGATTTCGCGGATCAGGGTACCGGCACTCGTTTTATGCGGTGCCGATGACAAGATGACACCACCCGCGCTGTCACAGTTTTTAGGTGATAATATTCCCGGTGCGCGAATGTCTCTGATTGAAAATGCAGGGCACATGGTGATGCTGGAAAATGCGGATGCTTTCAACAGATTGCTGAAAGATTTTGTTGAATCGCTGCCGGCAGTTTAACCCGTAAAAAATGCAGGTGCTTTATGCGTAAATTTAAATACCTTCTAGGACCGATGCGCGTTCCTTTCTTGATATTAGCTCCGGCGTGCGTCTCCGTGGGGGTCGGAACCGCTGTATGGACTACCGGAACGGTAAGTGTTTTTCACGTTATTCTGGTACTTATCGGAGCCGTATGTGCGCACATCAGTGTCAATGCCTTTAATGAATATTATGATTTTAAAAGTGGTCTGGATTTAAAGACAGAACGGACCCCTTTCAGCGGCGGCAGCGGAACCCTGCCCGAAAATCCCGGTATGGCGTCTATGGCCTTAAGCACAGGATTAATCACATTTACCATTACAGGGTTGATCGGAATATATTTTTTATATGTAAGAGGAATGTATCTGCTGCCATTGGGTCTCCTCGGACTATTTCTGTTATTCGCCTATACACCCTGGCTTACCCGCAATCCGGTATTGTGTTTGATCGTCCCCGGATTAGGTTTTGGACCTCTCATGGTAATGGGTACGGATTTCGTTCTTACCGGAGCATACTCGCAAACAGCTTTTGTCGCATCCCTCGTGCCGTTCTTTTTGGTCAGTAATCTGCTGCTTTTGAACCAGTTTCCTGATGTTGAGGCAGACCGGAGCATCGGCAGAAGGCATTTTCCTATCATCATTGGCAATCATGCCAGCAGTTTTATCTATGGCGCTTTTCTGTTGCTGGCCTATCTGTCCATCCTGGCTGGTGTTCTGCTGAACTATCTGCCCAAAATAAGTCTCATGGGGTTGTTCACGACAGTCATTGCAGTACCCGCTTTTATCGGTGCACTTCGGTACTCCGGGGATGCTAAGAAATTGATTCCTTATATGGGCATGAATGTGATCATAAACATCTTAACGCCGGTGCTGATTGCTGCTGGTTTGTTTATCGGGTAGCATGTCTATGGGAATCTGATGAAATGTCTATAAATGCATTGCGAGCAATGGTTTAAAAAAACATAGTATAGTACTTTTCATCATAGAGAGGACGACGTTATGTTTGTGCTGGGGAATTTTATTGTAGCGGCCGCGAAGATCATCCATATCATACTGAATATTTATATGTGGATCGTTATTGCCAGGGCTCTCATATCCTGGGTGAATCCCGATCCGTATAACCAGATCGTTCAATTTTTGTACCGGATTACGGAGCCGGTTCTGGCCCTTGTAAGAAGGTGGCTTCCCTTCAGAGGCATGGGTATTGACTTATCACCTTTGGTCGTTATTCTGGCAATTTATTTTATAGATGAGTTTCTCATCGGGAGCCTGATTGAATTGGCTGCTCATCTTAGGTGAATAATAGTGTCTTTCATTAAAGAAACGAAAAACGGCGTAGTTTTCCGTATCCATGTAGTGCCTAAATCGGCTAAGAGCGAGATATCCGGCATTCAGGATGACGCGCTGAAGCTTAAAATTACAGCGCCGCCGGCGGAAGGACAGGCGAACGAGGCATGCAAAAGGTTCCTTTCCGACATCCTTGGTGTTCGGAAGAATCAGGTGACAATCGTCAGCGGTCATAAATCAAGAAAAAAAACAATTGCCATAGAAGGAATTGGGAAAAAGGAAATCGAGGATATTATTGCCTGAAAATGTTCGTAGGACAGGTCTCCCAATAGTATTGTCATTTTTTACATCCCGAAGCATACGTTTATAAACAATGGAAGAAGAAAATACCTTAAGAGGAACAGAGAATTCAAAAGTCGCCAAAGCAGCGGGTGTAGTCGGTATTTCGACTATGCTCTCCCGTATATTCGGCTTCCTCAGGGACATGGTCGTCGCTGCCTTTTTCGGCGCCGGTCTGGCGACTGATGCATTTTTTGTAGCGTTCAGAATACCGAACATGCTGAGACGTCTGATCGGTGAAGGATCGCTTACTGTCTCCTTTGTGCCTGTCTTTACGGAATATCTGAATAAAAAGACAAAAGAAGAAGCCCTAGAGCTTGCCAATGTCATTTTTACCGCTCTTTCCATTATACTGGTAGTTGTATCCATTGCAGGTGTCATCTTCTCACCGCTCATCGTTACCATTATGGCACCAGGGTGGTACATCAAAAATCCCAACCACTACCATCTGACGGTTTTTCTCAATCGCCTGATGTTCCCCTACATATTTTTCATGGCACTAGTGGCGCTCTGCATGGGAATACTGAATTCCTTGCGTCATTTTGCCGCACCGGCACTTTCTCCGGTAATACTTAACATCTGCATGATTTTAGCAACGCTGCTGCTCAAGGACTTTTTCCAGGAGCCGATTATTGCGCTTGTCGTAGGTGTCATGATCGGCGGTGTTCTGCAGCTTGCCATGCAGTGGCCCTTCCTTGTCAGATTGGGGGTGAAGCTGAAACCTGATTTTAACTTCAGGCATCCGGGCCTTAAGCAAATCGGGCTCCTTTTTGTCCCCGCCGCTTTTGGGGCATCCATTTATCAGATCAATATTTTTATAGCTACGATTCTGGCATCACTTCTACAGACCGGTAGTGTATCCTACCTCTATTACGCGGACAGAATCGTAGAGCTTCCCTTAGGCGTCTTTGCCATCGCGGTCGGAACAGCCGCCCTCCCCAGCTTTTCGGAACAGGTGGCAAAGGGCGATTTTGATGAATTCAAAAAAACAATCTCCTTTTCCCTGAGACTTATTCTTTTTGTTACAATACCGGCGACGATTGCCCTTATCGCATTGCGCATCCCCATAATCTCTGTACTTTTTCAGCGAGGTGCGTTTGATCTCCAATCGACCTTTCTAACAGCCAAGGCCCTTTTCTATTACGCCTTAGGTTTGTGGGCCTTTTCAGTCATCAGGGTAATCGTTTCCGCACTTTATTCCCTTCAGGACGCGAAGTCCCCGATGAAAGCGGCAATTGTGGCACTGCTTGTAAATGCCGTATTCAGTGTTATCCTCATGTTCCCTTTGAAGCATGGAGGTCTTGCGCTGGCTACGTCCATCGCTGCTGCTGTCAATGTGATAATGCTGTCGGTCATTCTCAAAAAGAGAATAGGTGTTTTTTTAAACCGGGAATTTTACCGTTCCGTTTTTAAAATGCTCTTGTCATCTCTGGCTATGTGGGTGGTGATCATACTCTTGGGCATTATTTTACCCTGGAGAGATAAAGGGCCCTTGGATGAAAGAATTTTGTATCTCATACTATGTATCTTAGCAGGAGCGGCGACATATTTTATTTCCGCCGGTTTAGTAAAATGCACGGAAATGACGATGCTTATCGATCTGTTTAAAAGAAAGATGAGAAGTGCCAAAGTCCAATGAAAACGAACATATCAGATATACAAAAGGATAATAAATATTGACTTCAAGTGGTTGAAATGGTACGGAGGATTTCCTTTTTTAAGTCGTAATTTGAAGGTGAAGGTCGGAACATGCTGGATATAAAATTTCTAAGGCAGAATATAGATTTTGTCCGAAAAAAAATGCTGGAGAGGGGTCAGGAGGTTAACCTCAATGCCTTTATCGCCCTGGATGAAAAGAGGCGAAGTGTTTTGCAGGAAGTAGAGACCCTGAGGAATGAACGCAACACCGCCTCCAAGGAGATCGGTGAGAAGAAGAAGAGAAAAGAAGACGCTTCCGAAATTATTGCCAGGATGAGTGATGTCTCCAATCGTATCAAAGAACTGGATGAGTCTCTCAAAAAAATCGAGGAGGACTTAGGCAACATCCTCATGGTCATACCCAATGTACCCCATGAATCTGTCGAATACGGGACAAGCTCGGAGGATAATCCTGTGATCCGAGTGTGGGGGGAGAAACCACGGTTTGATTTTACACCAAAGCCTCACTGGGAAATCGGCGAAGATCTGAGTATCCTAGATTTTACCAGGGGTGCAAAGATCGCCGGGGCTCGATTTACTCTATATCGGGGAGCCGGGGCTGTGCTGGAGCGGGCGATAATAAATTTCATGCTTGACTTGCACACATCGGAACATGGCTACACAGAAGTATTGACGCCCTTCATGGTGAACAGCGAAAGCATGACGGGCACCGGACAGCTTCCGAAGTTTGCGGAAGACCTGTTCAAGATAGATGGGATGGATTACTATCTTATCCCCACAGCAGAGGTTCCCGTAACAAATATCCACCGTGATGAGATATTGAATGAAAAAGACCTCCCCACTTACTATGTGGCTTATTCACCCTGTTTTCGTGCCGAGGCGGGTTCGTATGGGAAAGATACAAGGGGATTGATACGACAGCATCAGTTCAACAAGGTTGAGCTTGTCAAATTTACAGCGCCGGAAAATTCCTATGACGAACTGGAAAAATTGACCATCAATGCCGAGGAGATTCTGAAAAGGCTGAACATCCATTTCCGGACGGTAAGCCTATGTACGGCAGACCTCGGATTTTCTTCCGCCAAGACCTATGATATTGAAGTATGGCTTCCCGGTCAGGATACTTACAGAGAAATATCCTCCTGTAGCAATTTCGAGGATTTTCAGGCCCGCAGAGCATCCATACGCTTTCGCCGGGAAAGCAGTGGAAAAGTGGAATTTGTCCACACCCTAAACGGTTCGGGGCTGGCCGTGGGAAGGACAGTCGTTGCTGTTTTAGAAAATCTCCAGCAAGCTGATGGCAGTGTCATAATTCCTGACGTCCTGAGACCTTATATGAAAGGAATTGACAGGATATCCGCATCGGTTTAACATAACTCACTAATTCTAAAGTCAATGTAACCACGGAGGGGTGGCCGAGTGGTCGATGGCGGCGGTCTTGAAAACCGTTAACCGAAAGGTTCACAGGTTCGAATCCTGTTCCCTCCGCCAGCATAAAAGAATGCCCCCCGTCTTCTTTTTAAAAAGGAGTCTGGGGAAAATAAAAACTATAGATCGGCCCCAAGCGGAGAGATGCCAGAGAGGCCGAATGGGTTCGCCTGCTAAGCGAATGTATGCCCTTAAAAGGTGTACCGGGGGTTCGAATCCCCCTCTCTCCGCCATTTATTTGTGGAGCGCCCATAGCTCAGCTGGATAGAGCGTTGGACTACGAATCCAAAGGCCCCAGGTTCGACTCCTGGTGGGCGCGCCAAATAAAATAAAAAAAACTCACTGGCACTAGAATGGTATTTTCAAAATCATCCCCAAAACCAGATGAAGACCATCGGCCTTGGGGTTATTTCTGTGTGCTTGCCGATGAGCCTGATCATAAGGTAAAGAGAATTGTTGTCTATCCAAAGCAGCGTATGAGCCTGCAGCGTCACCGTTACAGAATGGAGCACTGGTATATCGTCCGCGGTTGTGGTGTTGTTACACGAGACAATGAAGTAATTTCCCTTAAGGCATATCAGGCTATAGATATTCCGCAGGGAGCCTGGCACCGGATCATGAACTCAGACGATGAAGATCTGATCATCATCGAGATACAAACAGGTTCTTACTTTGGTGAGGATGACATTGAGCGCTCAGAAGATGATTACGGCCGTGTTTGATATATTTTTACCGGTTGCGGCACAAGTACTATACAATGTAAAACGTAGCTTCTAGATGATTAAAATTGTTAACCATTCAATAAGTTTCATTTTAAATAATTATAGTATGTCACTGAAAGCCGCTATTTTTTCATAAAATAAGTAATAGATTTAGCTTGACAAGGAAAAAAAAGGGAGTATCTTGCCACGCTAAAGAAAGGGGTATAATACCAATACCCAGCATATGAAAATTTTTGAAAGGAGGTACTAGGTTGATGAAGAAGGTGTTTGCTTTCATTCTTTCGGTGCTGATGTTAATAGCTTTTTCGTTTGTATTGGTCGGCTGCCCATCTGCACCAGAAAAGAAACCGGCTGAGCCTGCGAAGAAAGAAGCAGCTGCTCCTGCTCCGGCACCAGCACCAGCACCGGCACCAGCACCTGGGGCACCAGCACCAGCGCCTGCGGCACCGGCTCCTGCAGCGCCAGCGGCAAAGTAATATCAGTAATATATCAAGATTAAATAAAGAAAAAACAACCGAGCATGGCATCACAATGCTCGGTTTGTTTTTTTTGGATAGCAAGAAATGGAACCCTCCTATCTATTAGTACGAAGTAAAAAAAGAAAGAAGACCATCTCATTGCAGGTAAAAACGGACGGGACTATTTTAGTTTATGCGCCATATCGCACCCCGACAGGGGAGATAGATAAATTTTTCAACGAGAAGAAGAAGTGGTTGAAGAAGAAAATCGAGGAAAGAGAAATAAAGCTAAAAGACATCAAGCCAAGAGAATATATAACCGGAGAACTTTTTTTATATTTGGGTGTACAATATCCATTAAGAATCGCAGATGAAATGGATGAAAGCCGCTCCTTGACCTTTTCCTCAGGCCAATTTGTTCTTGCCGGTAACAAGGCGCATCAGGGAAGCGCGCTTTTCATAGACTGGTATAAGAAAAGATCGCAGGAATATATTGAAAAAAAAGTTATGTGCTACAGTCAAGCCCTTGGCTTAAATCCAAGGGGCATCAGGATAAGCAATGCGCTCTGCCGCTGGGGTTCCTGCTCTTCGGATAATAATCTGTCTTTCAGCTGGCGGCTCATAATGGCACCTTGTCCGGTTATCGATTATGTGATTGTCCATGAATTAACACATATGAAAGAAAAGAATCATTCCATACGTTTCTGGGGTCTTGTAGCGAAAGCCCTTCCGGATTATAAGAGACAAAGGCTGTGGTTAAAAGAAAATGGTCATTTATTGACAGCCCTATAAAAAAGCAACATGCTGCATTGTTCTGCACCTCTCCCGTTCAAAATCTCCCTTCACCAGGAAGTCAACATCTTCAGGAATAAACTTCATTTTTATGTATTTTCCGGCGTAATTCTGGTATAAGCGTGCTCACTTAACAACACATCCGTTTAAGAGGCATATGAACGCTGAATTGATACCTGTCACATCGATGGAAATAGGCGAAGAAGGAATTATCCAGACCATATCTGGAGGAAGGGCTCTCACGAGCAGACTTGCAGGGATGGGGGTTGTGAATAATACGAAGCTCAAGGTCCTTCGCAAGAGCGGTGGATTGGTTATTGTACAGGTAGCAGATACAAGGGTGGCGCTGGGTAGCGGGGAGGCGTCGAAAATCCTCCTATACAGAGTTCCCGCATCACATGATGAAACAGCAGACCAGGCAAGAGGCAGCAAAAAACTTCTTGTTGCACTTGCCGGGCAGCCCAATGTGGGAAAATCGACAGTATTTAACATCCTCACCGGATTGTCCCAGCATGTAGGTAACTGGCCGGGGAAAACGGTAGAAAAGAAAGAAGGCGCCCACATCTCGGATGATGTGGAGATGCAGATCATAGACCTGCCCGGTACATACAGCCTGACGGCCTTTTCCGAAGAGGAAAGAGTTGCAAGGGATTTTATCATCAGTGTGAATCCTGACGTTATTATCCTGCTTGTGAATGCGTCCGCGCTCGAAAGAAGCCTATACCTTCTCTCTGAAATAATGCTCTTGGGCCCTCCTGTAGTTGTTGCCGTCAATATGGTAGATGTTGCCGAAAGTCAGGGTATCCATATCGACGTGAAAGCGCTCCAAAGGTCCCTGGGGATACCGGTTGTTGCGATGGTAGCGTCAAAAAATAGGGGGATCAAGGAGCTTGTATCCACGATCATCGCTGTCTCCAAGGGGGAGATAGAATATGTGCCCAGGTTGCCGGAGGTTTCACGCGATCATAGGTCTATCTTCGACCGTCTCATGGAACTCATTAAAGACTACGTCAGGCCTCCCTTTACCGTCCGATGGACAGCGACGAAAATCATGGAGGGTGATCCGGAAATTTCTAAAATGATGGAGGGCCTTGTGCCGGTAAATATTTGGAACGAGATCCAGTCACTTCTCGTTAAACATGAGGATTCCCTGCATGCTGTTGTTGGCGGCAGATATGACTGGATCGAAGAGGTTGCCAGGGCTGCCGTTTCGAGGTTCAAAATGGGACAGGTCGTTATGACCGACAGAATCGACCACATCCTCACCCGTCCTGTTTTTGGCATTCCGATCCTTCTTGCGGTTTTCGCGAGCGTCTTCATGCTTACCTATAAAGTGGGATTCCCCCTGCAGAAACTGATTGAAGGACTTTTCAACGCCTTCGGACAATGGGTGAATGTGTTGCTTGTTTCTTTTCATCCATGGTTCAGGGGATTCTTCATCAACGGCATCATCGGAGGTGTAGGGTCAGTCCTGACTTTGCTCCCCATACTGCTGATATTTTTTGCCGTCATGGCTTTTCTGGAAGATGTCGGATATATGGCCAGGGCGGCGTTTGTAATGGACCGATTCATGCACCTCGTGGGTCTTCACGGGAAGAGCTTCATACCTATGTGTCTGGGTTTTGGATGTAATGTGCCGTCGGTTTTAGCGACAAGGATTGTTGAGTCCAAAAGGGAGCGTCTGCTGACAATATTCCTCATACCTTTTGTCCCTTGCACGGCACGGCTTGCCGTCCTCACCTTTGTAGCCGCCGCCCTGTTCGCTCAAAAGGCGGCTTTTGTCTCCTGGTCATTGTTGGCCATGAACATCCTTGTATTAGGCATGATCGGTATATTAATCAATAGGTTTGTTTTGAAGGACGAGCCGATGCCCTTTATCATGGAGCTTCCCCTTTATCATAAACCCGATCCCAGAACGATAGGGATCGTCGTGTGGGCGAGGACAGTCGCGTTTGTGAAGAGGGCCGGTACGGTCATACTGGCCGTTTCTATCCTGATATGGTTTTTATCCTATGTCCCGGGTGGAAGAGTGGAAGACAGCGTCCTGGCATGGCTTGGCCGTCTCTTGGAACCAATAGGGAATCCCATGGGGCTTGACTGGAAGATGCTGACCGCCCTGATTACGAGTTTTGTGGCAAAGGAAAATGCAATCGCTACCCTCAGCGTCCTTTACGGAGTCGGGGAACACGGGCTGCTTCATGTGTTACCGACCGCTGTAAGTCACGCCTCAGCTCTTGCTTTTCTGGTTGTGCTGATGCTGTTTATTCCCTGTGCCGCGACTGTTGCGGTAATGAAGCGGGAAATGGGAAGCGGGAAATGGTTTGCATCCTCTCTGCTGCTGATGCTTGCGGTTTCTTTTCTTGGAGGCGTAATTGCCTATCATTTGGCACTGGGGATAGGTTTATAGAGATTTCTAACCTTCGATGACTTGTTGCGGGCCATGGAGATTATCCGATATGGAAGACCGAAAGAGGACAATTTTTTTTAAAAAAGTTGATGAGGAACCGTTTGCGAAACTTCTCAATATAAAATTGAAAGATGTGGCGGAAGGCTATGCGTTCTGTGAAATGGAATACACGGAACAGATGGACAACATTTACGGCTCGGCACATGGCGGCGCGATCTTTTCCCTGATCGATGAGGCGTTCGAGATATCATCCAACAGCCACGGCAACATCGCTGTTGCCCTGAATATAAATGTGACGTACATGAGACCACCGAAGAAGAATACCATATTGACGGCGGAATCAAAGGAAATAAACCGAACACGAAGAACCGCTTCCTATCAAATTACGGTAAGGGATGACAGCAATCTCATCGCTGTCTGCCAGGCGCTGGTTTACAGAAGGGATGAGGCGGTTCCGTTTTTGCAGTCTGCCTGAGGTTAACTTTTTCAGTCACAGACTAACTGCACGCCGAGCTCCTCAGCTTCTTTCATCAACTGTTCGTTTTTCTCAATTTCTCCGGCGTCCATGGCGCTTCCGTAAACCATCCCAACGATGCATGCCTGAACGTATCCATACGCGTCCTGGAATGTCCGAAGGGCATTGACGCAGCCGGATTTAAACGGATCATTATCTCCATAGCTCATGGCTATGGCAATCCGTTTGTCCGCAAACACTTCCGCGGCATGCGGCAGCAGGGCAAAACAGCGGTCCATCCACAGCTTCGTCTGCGCAGAAACGGTAAACCAGTAAACCGGACTGGCGATTATCCACGCGTCCGCTTCCTGCAATTTCTTATATACTATTTGCATGTCATCCTTGATCGAACATCCCTTACTGTTCGGCTTCTGGCATGCATAGCACGATTTGCACGGCGAGATTTTCATCCCGTGTATAAAGAGAGTATCTACCTCCGCGCCGGCTGACTTAGCCCCGGTAGCGATCTTTTCAGCCAGCATAGCACTGTTACCTTTCTTTCGTGGACTGCCGAGTAAAACAAGTACCTTCTTCATATTTTTCATTTTCGCCATTTTGCACCTCACATATTTATATTTGTTATCTATATTTTTCTGTAGTCAATAATCATTTTCTCAGAATACGTGCAGTTCTTCAAGGTTACTATCATGAAAAGTCTAAATTAGTTGATTATAAGAAGGTGAAGGAGATCGACGCGCTTCGTCTCAGGCCTCATCCCTATGAGTTCCATCGTTATTTTGATATTTAATGGTTCTGTTACCTTCTGCAACCAATTAGGTTCATAAAAGTTGATTGGTGGATGGTTCCCTTAACCTCTTTTCCATCCACTGAGCCCCTTTCCAGATGTTCTGGGAGGGGGCCCTCTTTTTTTTATTATTAGTCGCGATGTCACGATTTTTTGACAATCTTGAGCAGATGCCTTTCTATTTCATCCGCCGAGAGCACCCCAACCATCCGATCCGCTTCTTTGCCGTTGTCAAAAATGATGAGAGTGGGAGTTCCCTGTATCCGGTAAAATCCTGATGTCATAGCATTTGTCAGGACGTTTAATCGGACAAAGTTTATCTGGCCGCCATAAACCGCTGCAAGTTGTTCAACAAGCGGGGCAAGCTGTCGGGAGTAGGGACAGCGGAGTGAATAGAACTCCACCAACACGGGCAGAAGGGATACAAGTACTTTCTGTGAGAAATCACCGTCGTTCACTTCGTGAAGTCGCTTGACGTACATTGCGACGGGTAGGAAAGCATGGCATTTTCCGCAGTGTGGATATTCAGGAAGGCGTTTTTTCGGAACCTTGTTTTTAGTGTAACACTGGGAGCATGTCAAGATCACGGACTCTTCGTACATAAATACCTTTAATTGTGCGCCTCACCCCAGTTACTGCCGGAAGTTATATCCACCTTGAGGGGCACCTTCAACTCGATTACCTCTTCCATCTCTCTTTTGACGAGAACAGCGACATCTTCTTTTTCATCGTGAGGGACTTCGAAGACCAGCTCGTCATGGACCTGCATGATCATACTTGTCCTGAGGCGCCTTTTCGCAAAAAGTATTGAGATATTGATCATGGCCATTTTAATAAGATCGGCCGCCGTTCCCTGGATTGGCGTGTTCATGGCCATGCGTTCGGCAAACTGCCTTACGGGGGCATTACTGCTGTTTATCTCGGGAAGATAGCGGCGGCGATTAAGGAGTGTGCAGACAAACCCTTCTTTCCGGGCGTTTTCAAGGATGCCGTCCAGAAATGCCCTCACGCCTCGATACCTGTTAAAGTATTCGTCGATGTATTCCTGTGCTGTCTTTTGAGGCACGCTGAGTTCCTTTGATAAGCCGAAGGCGCTCATGCCGTAAAGGATACCGAAATTGATAACCTTGGCCTGCCGCCTCATTTCCGCGGTTACCATGCCGGGAAACACACTGAAGACATTGGAGGCTGTCGCGGTGTGGATGTCGACATCTTCCATGAAGGCATCTATCAACGCTTTGTCATCGGAGAGATGGGCGAGTATTCTCAGTTCGATCTGGGAATAATCGGCGGAAATGATTTCCCAGCCTTCCGGGGCGATGAAGGCCTGTCTGATTCGCTTCCCCTCCGGTGTCCTTGCGGGGATGTTCTGCAAATTCGGATTGCTGCTGGAAAGCCTGCCTGTGGCGGTTACCGTCTGGTTGTAAGATGTATGGATGCGTCCCGTCTCTCGATTGATGAGCAAAGGCAGGGCATCGATGTATGTCGATTTCAGCTTTGACATTGCCCGATATGACAAAATTTCCGCGGGCAGTTCATGGTTCTTGGCCAGGTTGGTTAAAACATCGACGTCGGTCGAATGTCCCTCTTTTGTTTTTCTTCCTTTAGGCAAACCAAGCTTTTCGAAGAGGACCGCTTGGAGCTGCTTCGGCGAGTTGATATTAAATTTTTCACCAGCCAGCCCATAAATCTTTTCCTCGGTAAGGGACAGCAATTGCTCCATCTCGGTGGACATCTCTTTTAACAACTCCACATCCAGCAGGACGCCTTTCTTCTCCATGTCGGCGAGGACGGAAATGAGAGGCATCTCCACCTGACAATAGAGTTCTTCGAAGCCCTCCTGTAAAATCTTTTCCTGAAGGGCCTCGGCAAGAGCTAAAATCGTATCGGCCCTATGACACGCGTATTCTTTCATTTTCTCAACAGGAACGATGCTGAAGGGAATGGCTTTGGCCCCGCTGCCGATTAAATCCTTTGCGGTTGTGATTTGCCTGTTCAGGTGATCTCGGACCACCTGGGCAAGCTCAAAGCTGTGCTTGGCAGGGTTAAGGATATAGGTGGCCACCATTGTGTCGCAGCCGATGCCTCCCAGTTTGACGCCTCTTCTGGCAAAGACAATCATGGTGTTCTTTATGTCGTGGCCGTGCTTCCTGATATTTTGACTGGAAAAAAGCGGCGCCAGGCCTTTAAGTACATGATCCAATTTGAGCTGATGCGGCGCACCCATATAGTCATGGGCGACCGGGATATAGAAGGCCTCACCCGGTGACAGGCAGATCGCGATGCCTGTGATATCGGCAAGCATCGGCACGTTTGAACTCGCGGCAATATACAGGGCAAATTCTTTTACGTCCTTAGTTCGCTCAATCAGCACCGATAATTCATTTTCCGTCAGGATCAAATGGTAATGCCCCTCGACAGATTCTTCCTTGATCTTCAGCTCTTGGAGAAGTGATGAGAATTCAAACTCCTTAAATAATTTCTTCAATACCTCATTGTCAGGCCCCGCGTAGCGCGTGCTCTCGAGGTCGATCTCAAAATCCGCGTCTGTCCTGATCGTGGCAAGTTCCCTGCTCATTCTGGCCTGTTCGGCAAATTCCCGGATGCTTTCCCTGGTTTTTGCGTTTCGCACCTTGTCAACATTTGCCAGAACGCCTTCCACGGAACCGAATTCTTCAATCAGGCGCTGGGCGTTCTTTGGGCCTATACCGGGAATGCCGGGGATATTGTCTGACTGATCGCCGGCGAGGCCGAGTATCTCCGCCACTTTATCCGGGCCAACACCGAAGCGCTCTTTTACAGCTTCCACATCATAGGTCACATCCTTCATGGTATCGATCATCATGATATCATCGGAGATGAGCTGCATCATATCCTTGTCCCCGGAAACGATCACAGTCTTTATTCCCTTTGCCGCATATTTTCTGGCCAGAGTACCGATGATGTCGTCCGCCTCCAAACCTTGTTGTTCCAGGACAGGTATAGAAAAGCCGCGAATGACGTCTTTAATGAAAGGTATCTGGGGCAATAGATCATCGGGGGTGGCCCTTCTCGTTGCCTTGTACGCTTTGAAAGCCTCATGGCGGAAGGTGGGGCCTTTGACGTCGAAGGCTACGGCTATGTATTTCGGTTTCCAGTCCCGCATGAGCTTCAAGAGCATCGTGGTAAAACCATAGATGGCATTTGTGGGGAACCCTTTGGAGTTGGACAGCTCTCTGATAGCGTAAAAGGCGCGATAGACGTAATTGCTCCCGTCGATTAAAAATAAGGTGTGTTTTTCACTCTCTTCAGTCATTCTGCACTTTCTCTCAGGTTGTCATTCCCGTGAAGACGGGAGTCCATGTTTGTCCCCCGCTGGTGGGGGTGCAGGGGGTGGTGTCCCCCTCTGGAGGGGGCAGGGGGAGGTCAAATCCCTCAAATCACAATTCAAACGTCGCATCAATCTTAAACATCCGCGCAGCGCGCATACTGATAATATCCATGATACCCGTCCTTTCCTTTATCTCAGCCAGGGACTGCGTCAGCATCTCTTCATCGGGTGCAATAAAGGTAAACCAGACATTGTATTCATGGCTCCTTCGGTAATTGTGAGTGACGCCGTCATAGGAGTTTACAACCTCAACAAAGTCTCTTAATTTATTCTTCGGTACTCTAGCGGCACAAAGGGTGCTGACAAAACCCAGCTTCCGGGTATCAAAAACCGCTCCGATCCGGCGAATGATTCCCTCGTCCTTCAATTTCTTAATCCGCCGGAGAACTTCATCTTCATTGAGGCCGACCTTTTTAGCTATCGCCTTGAAAGGCTCTGCCACCACAGGGAATTCCTTCTGGATAATATTCAAAATCTTTTTGTCGATGCTGTCCATCTTAATTGGTTTCTGATCTGTTATTAATTCTGATTCTTTTGTAGCGATTCTTTCAATGAGGCACAGGAATGCTCTATAATTTTGGCTCTTAGATGCAGAACGGCTCCCCGGACTATATCATGTTTCAGGGGGCTGATGCACACCGTCGTCACGAATATCTTGTGCGGATGCCTTTTGTGCAGAGATCAACTTATAGTTTTCGTATGCTAAGTAAATAATGATCAGGTCAACTACCAATGCGCCGATTCTGCCTGCCCCGCCAACCATGAACAACACTATTGGTATATCCAGAATCGCCAGGATACCGCACGTAATTACTCCCCATTTCCTTTTTAACAGGATTCCAACTAAGGCAATGAGGTAGGCAGCAAACATAATCAGTGCGCCCATGGAAGCCATGATGTACTCAAACTGTCCCCACAATCTCCAGCCGATTAGCAGTATAAGAATGAGTGTTACTGGTTGGTATTTTTTCATATGTTTATTCGCATAACTTGATAACGGTAAGAAGTTGTCCTTGCGTCTTGTTGCCGCTCCAATTTTGGAAGAACCCGGATGAGATTCTCTAAAAATTAAGTTTCCTTAATACGGTGTGCTGAGTTCTTTCGTATCACATCTTTCTTATGAGGCCCAGGGATGCCTCATATCTTTGGCTCGTAAATGCAGAACGGCTCTTCGCTGAGATAGTCTCCTGTGATTTCATACGCCCGCGCTCGGCAACCACCGCAGATTTTGATGAATTCGCAGCGGCCGCATTTTCCTTTGTATTGATTCAAATCCCGCAGGTTTTTAAAAGTCGGAGAATTATTCCAGATGTCTTTGAAATTTTTCCCTCTGATCTGGCCGCAGTCAAGCTCCAGATAACCGCAGGGCTGCATCTGCCCGGTATGTGAGATGAAGCAGAAGGCGCTTCCCCCCAGACAGCCTCTTGTCATTGCATGCAATGCGTTTTCAGTTTCTGTGCTCCGTACTAACTGTTTTCCTTTTCTCTGCTTCAGGATGCGGTAATAATGGGGCGCGCAGGTTGCCTTGAGTTGAATCGGACAATTAACGCTTTTCTCATAAAACCAGTTCAGTGTTTTTTCATAGTCCTGTGGTGATATCGCTTGTTCTGCCATCTCTTTCCCCCGGCCTGTCGGTACGAGAAGGAAAATATGATGCGCGGCAGCCCCCAGTCTGATGGCCAGATCCATGATACCCTGCAACTGATCCAAATTGGCTTTTGTGATTGTCGTGTTTATCTGAAATTCCATCCCTGCCTTTTTCATCGCCTCGATGCCGGCGATGGCTCCTGCGAAGGCACCCTGCACATTGCGGAAGGCATCGTGACTTCGCGCATCCATGCCGTCAATGCTGACGCTAACCCTTTGGATACCGGCCTTAATCATCTTTCCGGCGATCTCCCCAGTCACCAATGTCCCGTTAGTCGCGAGGACCATCCGGAGTCCCTTCTTGTCTCCGTAAGCGGCGATTTCAAATATATCTTCACGCAGGAGCGGCTCACCGCCGGTGAGGATGATTACCGGTTTGCTGAAGGTGGCAATTTCGTCCAATAACTGCAGCCCTTCGTCTGTCGTTAGCTCGTTAGGGTAAGGGCCGTAGTTGGCTGATGCCCGGCAGTGGATGCAGGCGAGGTTGCAGCACCGGGTTACTTCCCATGCGACCATAAGGAGGGCGTGGGGTAGGGTTGATAATTGTCGGGGTTTCATTATAAATCTATCTATAACTCAGGGGCGTTCGATGGGACGAGGCATACGAAAACGAAAGGATTGTTTCCCGCATTTCTGATTTGATGTTCTTCACCGCCCGGCACAAACAAAACATTTCCTGCTTTGATTGAATTCCATCCCCCGCTGCTGTAAATTTCGCCCTCTCCCGCATGGACGAATATTTCATGTTCCCAATCATGAGAATGTTTGGGGGTATGTCCTCCAGCGGCGATCTCAAAGATGCGCATACAAAAATTATTCGCACCGTCATTCTTGCCGATGAGAACACGTCCTGCGACTCCCTTTACTTTATCGCTTTCAAAATGTGTGGGTTTGACATCGGAATATTTTTTTATCTTCATAATTATCCTCTCTTGAAAGACAAATACCGGACTATTTACGGAGAAGCTTTGCCATCTCCGGGGCGAAATAGGTGATAATGATGTCCGCCCCAGCCCTCTTGATCGAGGTAAGAGATTCGACCATCGCTTTTTCACCATCTATCCAGCCGAGCTTAGCGGCCGCCTTAATCATGGAAAACTCTCCGCTAACATTGTAGGCCGCCAGCGGCAGATCAAATTCCTCACGGGCGCGACGGATGACGTCGAGGTAGGGAAGGGCAGGTTTCACCATGATTATATCGGCTCCTTCCTCCACATCGAGACTGATCTCACGCATAGCCTCATCAATGTTTGCCGGGTCCATCTGATAGGATTTGCGGTCCCCGAATTTGGGGGCGCTTTCGGCTGCCTCGCGGAAAGGCCCGTAAAAACAGGACGCATATTTGGCGGAGTAAGCCATGATCGGAAGATTTTCATAACCCGCTTCGTCCAGGGCTTCCCGGATAGCTCCGACCTGGCCGTCCATCATGGCGGAGGGCGCAACCATGTCCGCCCCGGCCTTCGCATGAGACACGGCGGTTTCCGCGAGGATCTCGATGGTGATGTCATTGTCCACGTCCCCCTTTTCGATCATACCGCAGTGACCGTGGCTGGTGTATTCACATAGGCACACATCGGTAACAACCATAATGTCGGGTATCTTGTCTTTGATCTTTTTTACAGCCTGCTGTATGACGCCTTCTCTGATGAAGGCGCCGGACGCCGATTCATCCTTTTTATCCGGGATGCCAAATAAAAGAATAGCGGGTATTCCCAGATCCTGTGCTTTCTCGGCCTCCTTGACAATGTTATCAATGGACATCTGAAAATGTCCGGGCATGGAATTAATCGGCTTCTTCACATTCTTCCCGAAGGTTGCGAACAGAGGGTACACAAGATCATCAACGGATAGTTTTGTTTCCCTGACCATTCTCCGGAAATTTTCTTTTTTTCTGAGACGCCGCGGCCGATATGAAGGAAAGTACATAGTTTACTCCTTGTTTCTTTTAGTGTTCATATTTTTTACCGAAATATTCTGCCAGTTTTTCCACCATGCCGGGTACAGTATAACGCTCCTGTAGGATATCCACTTGAAGCCCCGCCTTTTTCACAGCCGCAGCGGTAACCGGGCCGATACACGCGATCTTTATTTGCGAAGGCATGACATAATTCTGTCCCATGATCTCTATAAAGTTCGTCACTGTGGAGGGGCTGGTAAATGTGATCACGTCCACCTTTCCCTCTCTGATCAACTTTTCCAGCTCCGCCTTGTCTCTTCCTGAATTCACCGTTCGATATGCCGTGACGATGTCGACCTTTGCGCCCAGCTTCGCAAGTCCTTCGGGTATGACATCTCGGGCCATCTCCGCCCGCGGGAGAAGGACACTGCTTCCTTTTAAATTAAGTTTCTCGAACTCTCTGACTATCCCCTCGGATATAAACTCTTCCGGCACGACATCAACCCGTATTCCCAGTTTCACTATCTTTGCCGCCGTCGCAGGGCCGATGGCGCATATTTGTATGTCTTTCATGTCCCGCAGATCTCTGCCCATTTCTTTAAGACGCTTCAAAAAGAAATCCACTCCGTTGGCGCTCGTAAATATAATCCACTGGTATTGCGAGAGATGACCGATTGCCTGGTCCAGACCTTCATAACTTTCTGCCGGTGCAATTTTGATCGTGGGAAAGTGGATAACCCTGGCTCCCTGGGCGTGAAGAAGGCTGCTGAATTCTTCCGCCTGTGCTTCCGGTCTTGTAATGACGATGCCCTTTCCAAAGAGCGGTTTTGATTCGAACCAGTTTAAGACGTCGCGCAGGTTTACTACTTCTCCGATCACCAGGATAGCCGGGGGTGAAAATTTCCGGTCTTCTGCTTTCTTCACAATGTCGCTGAGGGTACCCGTCATGGTTTCCTGATCTTCTGTCGTCCCCCAGCGGATCAGGGCGGCAGGCGTATCCACATGTTTGCCATAAACCATCAGATTGGTTGTGATCTGGCGGAGATTCTTGACCCCCATGAGAAATACGACGGTCCCAATCCCAGCCAGTGTTTTCCAATCTATATCGCTTTCCTCTTTTGTCGGGTCTTCATGCCCTGTTACAAAGGCCAGTGTGGAGGTGTAGTCGCGATGTGTCAGCGGGATGCCCGCATACGCAGGTACCGCAACAGCAGACGTCACGCCCGGAATAATTTCAAAAGGGATGCCGGACTGCGCCAGGATTTCCGCTTCTTCCCCGCCCCTCCCGAAGACGAAGGGATCTCCTCCCTTGAGTCTGGCCACTATGTTTCCCTGCCTGGCTTCATCCACAAGGCACCGGTTTATCTCCTCCTGGGGCATTGTATGCGCTCCGCCTTTTTTCCCCGCGTATATCAGACGTGCCGATTCCCTTGCCTGGTTGATGATCTCCTCATTTACCAGGTAGTCATAGATGACAACGTCTGCTTCCTTGAGGCACATCAGACCTTTGACTGTTATCAGGCCGGGATCACCCGGTCCCGCGCCGATGATATAAACCTTACCTTGTTTCAACACAGACATTTCCCTTTTTATAAACTTCATCGAGGATGGCCTGTCCCCCTTTTGCTAAAAGCCTCTCGCCGAGCAGTACACCCAGACTCTCGGCGTCTTTGCTGTGCCCCATTACCTCATCTCTTATCAACGCCGTACCATCGAGACTTCCCAGAAGGCCGGTCAGTGTCAGGTTATCGTCCTGCTTTATTCCGTAAGCGGCGATAGGCAACTGGCAGCCACCGCCCAGCCTCTTCAGGAAGGCACGTTCCGCAGTTACTTCCAGCCATGTTTGTGGATGATTGAGGAAGGATACGGTTTTGCGGGTATTGTCATCGTCCTTTCTTATTTCCAGGCCGAGCGCCCCCTGCCCCACGGAGGGGAGCATAATTTCCGTGGGTATAAACTGCGTGATCCGGTCTGTCCATCCCATACGTTTCATTCCTGCCGCCGCCACGATGATGCCGTCGAGGTTTTCTGTGTGTATTTTTTTGATCCGCGTATTCAGATTGCCCCGCAGGGGTATAATTTCCATCTTTGGAAATATATGGCGGAGCTGGAAACCCCTCCTCAGGGACCCTGTGCCGATGCGTGCGCCTGCGGTCATATCCTCGATCTTTCTCCCGTCTTTCGAAATCAGTATATCCCGCGGGTCTTCTCTTTCGGACATGACGCCTATTTCCAGGCCGTCGGGCAGTTCCGCAGGCACATCCTTCACACTGTGCACGGCAATGTCTGCTTCACCACGAAAAAGGGCATCTTCGATTTCCTTGACGAACAGGCCCTTCCCGCCTATCTTCGCCAGAGGGACGTCTTGAAGGATATCCCCTTTGGTTTTAATCACAACGATGTCAACGGTAATATCTGGCCAATGTTCTTTTATCTTTTCCGCAATCCCGCGTGCCTGCGTAAGTGCCAGGGCGCTTCCCCGTGTGCCTATTTTCAATGTGTGTTTAATGTTCCCGTCTCCCTATTTAATCCAGCCCGAACAGCCTTCTGATCACCGCAATGTAAGGCATCGCGCCATTATCATGGCTTTCCTCTTTCAGTCCGGTGATCGGATCGTGGAGAATCTTGTTTATAATGGAATTGATCAGCAACTCAACATTTCTTCTCTCCACAACCGACAGGCTTTCCATCCAGGCGCCTGATTTCGCCAATTCCCCGCGGATGATGCCCTCCATTTTCTCCCGAAGGGAAACGATCGTCGGCACAACTTCAAGAGTGCTGACCCATTGCATGTATTTTGACATCTCTTCATCGATAATGACTTCCGCCTTTTCTGCCTCATTCTTGCGGCTTTTCAGGTTGCTGTCCACGATATCCTGAAGGTTGTCGATATTATAAAGGTAGACATTTTCGATTTCACCCGCAGCAGGGTCGATATCCCGCGGTACGGCAATATCGATCAGGAAGAGAAGACGGTTCTTGCGTCTCCGCAGGGTTGACTCGATCATGGATGCGTCAATCACGTAACCCGGGGCGCCCGTGGAGCTGATTACAATATCAACGTCCTGAAGCTTTTCCGAAAACTTCTCAAATTCTATGGCAGTCCCATAAAAATTGTCGGCCATCTGTACGGCGCGCGCGTATGTTCGATTAGTGATGAATATTTTTTCCACACCGTTATTGATCAGGTGCTTTGCCGCCAGTTCCGACATCTCCCCCGCGCCTATGAGAAGAATGGTCTTTCCCTTAAAACTTCCGAATATCTTCTTGGCCAGTTCCACAGCGGCAAAGCTGACGGATACGGCGTTATTGGCGATACCGGTCTCGGTTCGGACCCTTTTTGCTGTCCGAAAAGCATGATGGATGACCTTGTTCAGTATGACGCCTGTTGCGTTATGTTCCACGGCGATGCGGTATGCATCCTTGACCTGTCCCAGGATCTGCGGCTCACCCATGACCAGAGAGTCGATGCTGGAAGCCACCCGAAAGAAATGGCGGACCGCTTCATGATCGTAGTACAGATAGAGGCATCTGGCCATTTCTTCCCACGACAGGTTGCCGTGATTTAGAATAAAGGTCTTCAGCTTTTCTATCGCGCCTCCCAAATCCTGGGTGTTTGCCAGTACCTCCACCCGGTTACAGGTGGCAAGATATATCGCCTCCTTGATCTGCGGGATATTCATTATCTCTATGAGCGGATTGATGTTGTCTCCGCAGGCCAAAGAAAGTCTCTCCCGGATTTCCAGGGGTGCTGTTTTATGGTTCATGCCGATGAGAATGATATTCATAGTGTTAAATGAAAGTATGAGCTGTTACAAAGAACATATTGATGACGACAAGTGAAACAAGGAGAAGTGCAAAAGCCAGTATGGAAAAAAGGGCCGCTTTGCGCCCTTTCCAGCCTATGGCTAATCTTTGATGCAGAAGCAGGGCATAGGCAAGCCATGCTGTAAGTGCCCATACCTGCTTGGGGTCCCATTGCCAGAGGCTTCCCCAGGCGGTTCTGGCCCAGATAGAACCCACCAGGACACCCAATGTCAGCAGCGGAAATCCCCACATGAGACACATGTGGTTGATCCTGTCCAGGTCTGTGAGGGACGGGAGTATTCTGATAAAGCCGCTCATCTTTTTATTTTTAATCAAACCTTCCTGGATCAGATACATGACGCCTGCGCAGGAAGCCAGAGCGAAAAGGGCCTCGCCTGTCACAGTGAAGAACACGTGAACAGGTACCAGGTTGCTCTGAAGTATGTCCGGAAGAAAGACGTGACCTCCCAGGCCCGGCGACGCCGCGATCATGAGCAAAAAAGTCATGGGGGAAACAAAGGCGCCCAGGATCCTGGTCTTCGTTTTCAATTGCAGCGCGAGATAAATACCCGCCATTGCCCAGGCGAAAAAAGAGAGGGTTTCATGAAGGCTGATTATGGGTGTCTGCCCTGTTTGAACGTATCTGAATAGGAAAAACATTGTATGTAAAATGAAAGCCAGGAAGAGAACCCACGTGGACACCTTGGCCACCAATACCCTCTTTACATACAGAGAACATATGTATCCCAGGGAACTAATGAGATAAACAACGAGGGCTGCCTTTAAAAAAAGAATATCCATATTAGTTTATTCACCGACCTCTATATCTGCACCGGCAATATCATGAATGATCTTTTTTACCTTTTTCCAGTTTTTGTCTTTTATGTGTTGAAGGATGTCCGAATGAACGACCGCTTCAAATAACGGCTTGTTCTCGTCGGATGAATGTCCCTTCGTTACCAGCTTTTCTCTGAGACTGCCCATCACCTTGAGCAGTGTTTGATATTCAGGACCATACAGCTTTTCCAAATCCTCTCTTAATTTTTTTGCCAGGGCCGGGCTTTTTCCGCCTGTCGATACAGCGATCAAAAGGTCTCCCTGTTCGAGAAGTGAAGGAAGGATAAAGTCACATTTTTCAGGGTCATCAACAATGTTTACGGGGATTCTCTTTTCCCTCCCATCCCGGGAGATATTCGCGTTTATGTCATCCCTGTCCGTAGCGCCTATTACCAGAAAAGCGTCGTTGATGAATGCCTTGTCGTATTCGGCATCGATGTGATCAATTCGGCCTTCTTTTTTCATGGTTTTAAGACGAGGTGTAAGCTTCTTTCCGATCACAGCAACACGGGCGCCGAAGTCAAGGAGCCTCTTCACTTTTCTTTCGGCTACCTCGCCACCGCCTACAACGATGCATCTTTTATTTGTTATATCAAAACATATCGGATAGTATTTCAATGCAATTCCTTTTTTCTTTAGCGAGAATGAAAACTTATGTAAACTATCATGAAAGTTCTGATAATTCAAGCTGCTTGAAATGTCACCAAAAAGAAGATATAAAAGTATATATAGGTATAGGAGGTTGCACATGCCGGGGTTTGGTGAGAAAACGGGAGAAAAAAAGGGAAGGTGGCTGAAAATCGAGTTGTCAGTTTCTCCTGTGTTGGTAGATGCGGTTTCGAACTTCGTGACTGAGATCGGCGCCGAGGGCGTGCTTCAGGAAGAATCGGAATATCAATTTCCTGATGACTCTGAAGTATCAGCAACACGCGAGGTGCTGAAGGCGTATTTACCTTTTGATATGCGAGTGGAGCATCGCATCGCCTCCCTGAAAACATATCTGGACAGTCTCATTGAGCTATTCCCGGGACTCGAAGAACCGATCCTTGCCACAGAGGCAGTTGTGGACCAGGACTGGGGGGAAGAATGGAAAAAATATTTCAAACCCCTGCGGGTCAGCAAAAACATAGTCATCAAACCCACGTGGGAGAGATATGCCTCCTCAGGCCGGGACATTGTCATCGAGATAGATCCCGGGATGGCGTTCGGTACCGGACAGCACCCCTCTACAAGGATGTGCCTGGAAGCAATTGAAGATATTATTCTGAAAGACAGGACGATAAAAAAATGGAGGGTGCTCGACGTAGGTACGGGGACAGGTATTTTAGGTATCTCCTGTGCAAAATTAGGCGCGGAAAAGGTCGTTTGCGTGGACATCGACAAGAAGGCCGCTGAAATTGCACGTGAGAATGCAAAGATCAATCACGTAGAAGACAAGGTAGCAATTATCAATAGAGATGTAACCACCGTCCATGAATCGTTTGATCTAATTGTTGCAAACCTGACAGCAAAGATATTAGTACGTCTTCGCACCCACTTGATGTCTCTGGTTGAAAATGACGGATACTTGGTTATTTCGGGGATAATTGATCAGAATAAAAGTGATATCGAATTGCACTTCTTAACTGGCGAATTTACCCTGCACCACACCATCACGGAAAAAGAATGGGTTTGCTATATACTCCAAAAGAAGGGATCATGAATTGACAGTACCGAGAATTTATTTTCCCGGCGAGATACAGCGAGGCGATCTATGTAAGCTTGGGGAAGAAAAACTCAGGTATGTAAAATCCGTCCTCAGGATGAATAAGGGTGATCAATTGATTCTTTTTGATGGCACCGGATGGCAATATGAGACGGTCATTAAACAGTTCTTTTCTGACGGCATCACTGTTGAGGTTCTGAAAAAAGACAAAATGCCGGATAAAGTAGTAAACATTACCGTTTACCAGGCGCTCCCCAAGGCAAACAAAATGGACTTTATTATTCAGAAAGCGACAGAGCTTGGTGCGGACAGGATAGTTCCCTTTCAATCGGCAAGATCGGTGCCGCGTCTTACGGCGGACAAAGCCCGATTTAGGATATCAAGATGGCGAAATATCGCGACTGAAGCAGCAAGGCAGTGCGGGAGAGTGGATATTCCGGAAGTCAGCAATATCCTATCCTACGAAGAGGTAATCGCTTCTGACGAAACGGAGAAGCTTAAACTTATTTTCTGGGAAGAAGAGTCTGCAAGGGGCATCAAACAGGTATTGCGCGACGAAAAATATAACGGCGTGAAAAGTATTGTTGCTGTAGTAGGTCCGGAAGGGGGATTTTCAAAAGAAGAGGTTGATGTTGCTGTGGAAAAAGGATTTATATCTGTGAGTTTGGGCAGGAATATATTGAAGGTGGAGACAGCTGCTCTTGCCATCCTTTCCATTATTCAGTACGAAAAAGGAATTTTCGGAGGCGATCTTAAAGGGGAGGTAGACTGAGTACTCGTGGATCATTACGGCGGTTTCTGGCGAAGAATGATGGCGTTTTTTATTGACAAGATTATTCTCTTTGTCACCTCCGTCTTTATTTTATTTGTTGGAATGCTGACCCTGAGTCTTGGCTTTTTGTCTGATTACAGTGAGCTGTTGCCGGAGAGACTTTTGGAAGTATCCATGACTTTTATGCTCCTCTACTTCTTAATAATTGCCTTTATAAGCATGTTTTATTTTACATATTTTCACGGTACCACGGGACAGACATTCGGAAAGATGATTTTGGGCCTTCAGGTCGTGCAATCAACGGGAGAAAAAATGACCCTGGGGATCGGCTTTCTAAGATGGGTGGGATATCTCATCTCGGGTATGGTATTTTACCTGGGGTTCATTTGGATTGCATTCGACAGAAAAAAGCAGGGCTGGCACGATAAGATCGCCGGGACTATTGTCATCCAGGCAAAGAA
>DATKLL010000002.1:0-13449 GCA_035542475.1 Syntrophales bacterium | reverse complement strand
AAATGAGGGAACATGAATTCTATCTTAAGAATGCTCAGAGAACCAAGAATCCGGTCGGCAAAGCCATGTTTAAGCAAATAGCCAGTGAGGAGCTGGAGCACTACGAAAGACTGAAGCAGCTTCATGAGAATTGGGAAAAGGCCAAGAAATGGCCTGATACTGTTCCCCTAAAAGTGAAAGATACGCTTGTCAAAACTCTACTGAAAAAGGCAGCAAAAGATCCTTCCGCAAAAGCAAAGGGAGACGCGGATGACTTAAAGGCTGTGCAAACGGCTATCGAATTTGAAGCAAAGGGTGCTGAGTATTACGCAAGACTTCGTGATTCAGTAACTGATCAAAAAGAAAAATCCTTTTTTAATCTCCTTGCTGACATTGAACATGAACACTACGTGTCTCTCAAAGATACTGAACTATACATGATTGATCCTGCGTCCTGGTTCAGAGAGAAAGAAGAAGGCGGTCTGGACGGCGCATAACAGGTGTCGGTTATACCAATTTGTGAAATTGCCAGCTATGTAATTTCAGTAATTTACATGTCGCGATCTAACGATAGAATGACCTGCAGAGCGGAGCAATACGCATTCTAATGACAGCAGAGTTATTCCTCGTTGGGCTAAATCTCGTCTATAGATATGAAAATCGAATGTCGTATAAAGCAGTTCATGTTGTGTTAAGTAGTCTACACAAGGGGCGGCTGGTTTAGCAGTCCCGGAAATACGGTCTTCAAATTTATTTATTTCACCTACGAGTCCACACCATATCGCTTCGAGCGTTTTTATTGATTACGGTTTGAAAGGTGAATTAATCGGATTGCCCCTTACCAACAATGAATTTACCAGTAAAATATTTCTTCCTTATTTGACCTGCCTCATTTTCAATCCAGTATTCCAGCCCGATCTTCTTGATACGGCAAAGATTGTATAATTTCATGTTGTGAGGATACCGGGCAGCTTGATCGGCCGTTGGCGCAAGAAAAGCACAAGGAAAATCATGACAATCACTGCATAGCGTTACCCCTTTGGCCTTGACGCAATCCAGTGTTGCACACCCTGACGGAGGCAGATGAAAATGTTTACCATCTTGCTGTCTACAGCCCTTGCAAGCTATTTGCTCCTTTGGCAAACTTGTTTTTTTATAAATTAATTCAGCCAACTCGTTCGTCAGATTATCACTATATAGTTCACAGTTAAAACAGTCCAACCCGCAAGGTGCTGTCAAGTCCTTTTTATTTTTCATAGGTCCTCCTTTATCAGATGATGACTGAATTATTAGTTGAAATATATAAACCAAATTCAAGATGGTCAAGCAATACTTACAGGAAGTCACAGATACCACCTTACTCTCAAAAAATCACTCTCAAGAATATGCGATTTTCAACTGGTTTTCATTGATCTGGCCTGATAGGCTATGTGCAGATTAGTATTTGGAAGCAGTGGATTCGTTCTATGCAGGTTTTTTTGATAGCAAGGAATCAATATGGCAACTTTTTATCTATCACTTAAAAATCTTAAGCCCCTTTGTGCATATGCATGAAGGGGCTTAAGAAGACAACGGATCATGAAAACATCCTTATTTGTTCAGAAGGGGGATGATTTCAAAAATCCTTTTACCTTAATCATGCTTCTCGATAAAGCCTGCCATACTGTTAAACAGTTCAAGGTAGATCAACATATCAAGAACCGGGTTCGATGGTAATTAGCTTACCAGGGTCTTAATGGCGTTAAAAACTGGAGCCGTGAACAGTGCGATGAGAATTGTGTACATGGTGAACACACCCATTAACTCAGTGTTATAGATCTTAGGATACTTTTGTTTCAGAGAGATAACCATCATTCCGCCGACAAGCAGGCATCCAAGTTGAAAATACGGGAATTCACTTACGCCTGTTACCGTATATTCAGCGAAGCTGAAGGTAGCCGTCACCAGCACCACGAATATCGCCAGGGCTAATGTTTTAATGGTCTTTTTCATGATCTGTTTCCTCCTTTGAACTTAATTTGTTTTGACTTATTTAAATGAAATATTCATGCCGAGATTATGAAATTGGGGGATAAATTTATAGACTATTGATTATACAAGACTATTATGAATTGAGGACAGCGTCTCAGACCCCTGAAAGATGAGAGACATTTAAAGAAATATTAAACTATGTTAGATGAAATGAGTAATTGACAGATTTGTTTTTATGAACATTTATATAAAGCAAATGGATATTTTTAAATTTCCTTAATACACTAGCAGGCGCAAAAGGCACTTAAAAAGCCCTCTAAAAAGAGGGCTCCTATTTCACTTCATGCACGATCAAATAATTTCACTATTTGGTTTATCTGTCTCACGAATAGGAATCACACATCTAGGTTCGAGGCGTAGAGGGCATTCTTGTAGATAAATTCTTTGCGTGGTTCCACGTGGTCACCCATGAGGGTGGTGAAGATCTCGTCGGCGATCACGAAATCATCCACTTTGACTTGCAGGAGTGTTCTCTTTTCCGGGTTCATGGTGGTTTCCCATAACTGTTCGGGATTCATCTCGCCGAGACCTTTGTAGCGTTGGATCGTGAGGCCTTTCTGTCCCATTGCCGTGACGAACTCTACAAGGGCCGTCATACTGGCGAGTTCCTTCCGCCCCTTTTCTTCATCGTCCATAACCACCGTGTAGGGCGGCTCACCCAAGATGTTCACCTGGTTGAGGAGGTCTTTTATCTCGATAAACCGTGGTGACTTAAAAATCTCCCGATCTAGGATCGTCGTGAATATTTGTCCCTTCATCCGATAATCGAGGATCAGTCTACAGCCGTCGTTCTCCGGATCAGACTCCGTTCTATAGCCTTCCAGCCTTTCTCCGATGGCCTTCTTGGTCCGCTTTCCGACTTTCAGGAGGGCATCTTCACTTTTAAAACCTTCCGGTGAAAATGCAGGGTCGCCTGCCAATATGCGCATGACCGTCCTGTTCTTTTCTTCTTTCTCGAAGCGATCGAGTACCGTTTCGATCTTCATCACCTTTTTGACAAGATTGAGCAGGCGACTGCCGGTAATATTATTTCCGTTGCCCGTTATGAGGGAGAGCTTACTCACTCCGTTATCGAGTATATAATTTTTCATCTCCTCTTCGTTGTTGATGTAGAGTTCTTTCTTCCTGTCCGTCACTTTAAAAAGAGGAGGCTGGGCGATATAGAGGTATCCCCGTTCAATCAATTCCCGCATCTGCCGGAAAAAGAACGTGAGGAGCAGGGTCCGGATATGGAGGCCGTCCACATCGGCATCCGTCATGATGATGACTTTGTGGTAGCGGAGCTTGCTGACATCGAAATCTCCTTCTTCCCGTCCAATGCCTGCGCCGAGGGCGGTGACGATGACCTTAATTTCCTCGTTCTGGAGCATCTTGTCGTAGCGGGCCTTCTCTACGTTGAGGACCTTGCCGCGCAGGGGCAGGATGGCCTGGTTCCTCCGGTCTCTGCCTTGTTTGGCCGATCCGCCGGCACTATCTCCTTCCACAAGGTAGACCTCGCTGCGGCCGGGATCACGCTCCTGGCAGTCCGCGAGCTTCCCGGGCAGGGCACCCACCTCAAGGGCGCTCTTTCTGCGCGTGAGCTCCTTGGCACGGCGCGCCGCATCGCGTGCCCTTGCGGCATCCAGGGCCTTGCCGAGGATCTGTCTTGCCACCGGGGGGTTCTCTTCCAGATAGCTTCCGAGTTTGTCGTAGACGACACCTTCGACGAGTCCCTTCACCTCGCTGTTTCCCAGCTTGGTCTTGGTCTGCCCTTCGAACTGGGGTTCCTTCAGCTTGACGCTGATGACGCAGGAAAGTCCCTCCCGGACGTCTTCACCTTTGATGACGTCTTTTCCATTCTTGACGAGGTTATTGTTCGCCGCGTAATTGTTGATGGCACGCGTGAGGGCGGACTTGAAGCCGCTTAGATGCGTCCCGCCTTCCGTGGTGTTGATACTGTTCACAAAGGAAAAGATGCTCTCGGTGTAAGTATCATTGTACTGAAGAGCAACCTCCACATAACAATCTTCCTTCTCGCCGTCAAAATAGATCGGCTTCCTATGGAGGACCCCTTTGTTCCTGTTGATGTATTCCACGAACGATACGATTCCGCCCTTGTAGAAGAATTCGCTTTTTTTGCCGTCCCTTTCATCATTCAGGACAATTTTTAGGCCCTTGTTCAGAAAGGCCAGTTCCCGGAGGCGGTTGGAAAGGACATCGAAACTGAAATCAATGTCCTCGAATATTTCATGATCCGGCTTGAAGGTGATCTTTGTCCCCCGGCCTCTCGTTTTTCCCGCAACCTCCAGCTCGCTCGTGGGCTCCCCTCTGGTGTAAGACTGCCTGTATATCTTGCCTTCCCTTTTTACTTCCAGCTCAAGGTATTCGGATAGGGCATTGACCACAGAAACGCCTACGCCATGAAGCCCGCCGGAAATTTTGTAGCTTTCATTCGAGAACTTCGCGCCGGAGTGGAGCTTGGTGAGAACAACCTGTGCTGCGGAAACTCCCTCATCCTTATGCATGTCCACAGGGATCCCCCGGCCGTTATCATCCACCATGACGCTGTTGTCCGCACGTATGCGGACATCGATGGTATCGCAGTAACCTGCCGCTGCTTCGTCTACACTATTATCGACAACCTCATATACTAAATGGTGCAGTCCATCCTTTCCGGTACTGCCGATATACATAGCAGGCCTCTTGCGGACCGCCTCGAGACCTTCTAGTACCTTTATACTGTCTGCCCCATACTGTTCCGTCATATTTAATCGATCCTTTTACCTAATAAAAATTGTCAATTTGTCATTCCCTCGAAAGAGGGAATCCAGATTTTTAAAGAACTGGATTCCGGATCAAGTCCGGAATGACATTTAAATATTATTTTCGTAGTGAAGACAGGCAGTGATGTTCTCTTTCCTTCTTTCGCAATCATTGAACCTTCAATGGCATGATAATGCACATGTAGTCATCTTTGTCGACGGCCCTGATGACACCCGGTTTCATACCCGCGCCTATTTCAAAGGCGATTTTTTCGCCGCTGATTACCTCTATGGCATCAATCAAATATTTTACGTTATAGCCAACTTGAATATCCTTGTCATGATAGGCCACTTCAATCTCTTCCTTTGCTTCCCCCACATCCGGGTTTGTCGATTCCAGCACCATCTTGCCGTCTGTTAACGTGATGATCACTCCGCTGTACCTTTCACTAGATACCACACTCATCCTTCGGAGCGCGTGCAGGAGCGCATCCTTTTCGAATTTCACCACAATGCCCTTTTCCGTCGGTATAACCCGCTTGTAGTCCGGATATTCAGCATCCACCAGGCTTACACGCAGCATGGTACTGTCCGTCTTGACGATACATATACCCTGGCGTACTCCCACGAATACTTCCTCCGGTGCGTCTTCAATAAGCCTTCTGATTTCGCTCAATCCCTTCCTGGGGATGATAATCCCCTTTTCGAGCTTTAGAAATGCTGCCTCTCCGACATCCGCATTGGCCATGGCCAGGCGATGTCCATCCGTTGCTACCATCCTTAGTTTATTTTTACCGGCATCACCGATAGTTTCAAAAAATACACCGCTTAAATTTTTCCTCATCTCATCGCCGGACATGGCAAAGGATGTTTTTTTGATTAGCCCTTCAATTAAATCTCCCTTAATTTGATAAAAGCTCACTTCACCGCGGTCATCAAGTACACTGGGAAAGTCATCTGCCGGTAAACCTGACATTTTAAAAACTATTTTTTGAGACGTTACAGTTACCCTGTTACTCTCATTTGTTTCAAAATGCACAGAATCTCCCTGAATCTCTCTGATCATTTCAAATAGTTTTCTCGCCGAGACAGTAATATCACCGTCATTTAATATTTCCGCGTCATAATCTGCGACCAGTCCTATCTCCCTGTCTGTCGCCACAATTTTAATCTTGTTATTACCAGCCCTGATAAGAATGTTGTTAAGGATCGGCATGGTGGTTTTTTTCTCGACGATGCTAAGCGTTTTTTGGATGCCTTCAAGAAAGGTACTTCTTTGTACGTTAAATTTCATTGCCACATCCTTTCTAATATAGAATTAGTTATATATAAATTATTAGTCATAGTAATAGGGCCTGTTACGATTGTTGAATAGTATATTTCTTTAATTCTTTCTGCTTACATAGATGATCTATAACTGTTAATGAAATTAGTAATAAACTGTTAAGCTTTGCTTTGTAAAATCTCCTCAAGGTCCTGAACAATTTTTTTCAAGTTCGCATCTTCTTCCATGATCTTTCTCATCTTGTTATTGGCATAAATGACGGTCGAGTGATCGCGTTGACCGATTTTTTCACCTATGTCAGGGAACGATAAAGCCGTCAATTTTCTTGACAGATACATGGCGATTTGTCTTGCCAATACAAGGTTTTTATTTTTCTTCTGTGATTTTATATCCGATAGTTTGACATTTAGTTTACCGGCTACGGTTTTGAGAATTTCTTCTATCGTCACTTCTTCCTTTTCAATCCTTTTTAGGATCTTTTTTAATACCTCTTTGGTAAGGTTCATATCGATTTCCTTACCTGTCAGGGAAGAAAAAGCGGAAATTCTTATAAGATAGCCTTCCAGTTCTCTGATGTTGGATTCCACCTGGGATGCTACGTAATAGGCCACATTTTGTGGTAGAATCATGTTGTTTTCCTGGGCCTTTTTTTCCAGGATGGCGATCTTTGTTTCTATTTCCGGTGGATGAATATCGGCGATAAGGCCCCACTCGAACCGGGAACGCAGCCTGCTTTCCATGTTCGGTATGTCTTTGGGAAACTTGTCGCTAGTGACGACAATCTGTTTGCCCGAATCGTGCAGTGTATTAAAGGTATGGAAAAATTCCTCCTGAGTCTTTTCCTTTCCGGCGACGAACTGAATATCATCCATCAGGAGACAATCAATATTTCTGTATTTTTCCCGGAACTTCGGCATCCTGTCATACCTGATAGAATTGATCAATTCGTTCATGAACTCTTCCGCTGAGACGTACACAACGTTCATTTCCGGATGGAGTGAAAGCGCGTGAATTCCGATGGCATTAAGAAGATGTGTTTTTCCTAAACCCACACCGCCATAGATAAAGAGAGGATTATAATTCTTGGCCGGTTGTTCTGCCACGGATACGGACGCAGCATGAGCAAATTGATTGCAAGGCCCGACGACAAATCTTCCAAAACTGTAATGTGGATTCAATGAGTGATTGATGCCCGATCTTACCGGCTTTTTTGGAGCGCGTACCTTTTCCTGGTGGTCTCCATGGCGGCGGCTTGTACTTTGGCCTTTCTTTGTTTCCTGGGCAATTTGAAGGTCGACCTTTAGATCGATGCCTGCAACTGACGTAAGGGCCTCCCTGATAACGGGCTGGTAGTTTTCAATAAGCCAGTCTTTAAAAAATTTATTGGGCACATTCAAAGTAATATGGTTCCCCTCCATGGAAGATATTTTGATCGGTCTAATCCATGTCTCAAAGTTCTGCTGACTGACCTTTTGTTTAATGAATTGAAGACTTTTTTCCCAGAGTATATCCAAAGCTGTTTACCTTATAAACAGGGTTATCAACACCTGTTGATACTTTTGTATAACAAAAACTATTTTTTATCTTTTCATAACTGGTCCTCTGTCATTCCGAGCTTAGCGAAGCAATTTCGTAACCGCTTGATAATTTTATTAGATTGCCACGTCGCTCACGCTTCTCGCAATGACCTAAGAAGAGTCATACAAACGTTTTTATTTATCGTCCTCGCTGTTCATCAGCAATGTCACCAACCGGTTCAACTCCTCTGATGATTTAAACTTGATTTCTATAGACCCTTTGTTTTTGTGCTGCCGAATGTGAACCTCCGACAATAATCTTGATGAAAGATCATTTTCCAGGTCGCGAAGAAAGGGATCCTTTTTTTTGGCCTTTATCTCCTTTGGCGCCTTTTTCAATTTTTGAATCAGACTTTCCGCTTCTCTTACGCTGAGATTCTTTTTCCGTATGACATGAAAAATTTTATTCTGTTCTACCGGCGTATCCACCATAAGCAGGGCGCGTGCGTGGCCCGGAGTTATGGTCTTATTGATCAGGGCCGCCTTGATTTCCGTGGGAAGTTTTAAGAGTCTCATGGTATTGGCGATTGTGGAGCGGTCCTTTCCAACCCGGGCGGAGAGCTCCTCCTGTGAGAGGCCGAATTTATTAATCAGCGTCTGGTAGGCGTCTGCTTCTTCGAGGGCATTCAACCCTTCTCGCTGAACATTTTCTATGAGCGATAATTCTGCTGCCTCCGAATCGGGAGCATCCCTTACGATTATAGGCACTTCCTGGAATCCGGCTTCCTGAGCGGCCCTCCACCGGCGCTCCCCTGCTATGATCTCATAGCCGGTATTGGTTCTGCGCACAACAATAGGCTGAATAATACCATTCTTCTTTACGGATGCAACAAGACGCTTCTGCTCCCGGTCATTAAAGTCCTTACGGGACTGGAACCGGTTGGGAGAAAGCTCTTCGATCCCGCACATGATGAACGAGGGCCTTGCGCTGACATCATTAAGCAGGTCCGGGAACATGGCCCCGAGCCCTTTACCGAGGGAACTCTTTGGCGGCATCTAAATCCTCCCGTTGGTCATAATTTCTCGCGCGAGCTCCATATAGGAAACCGCGCCACGTGATTTATTATCGTAAAGAATGATAGGAAGGCCATGGCTTGAACTTTCAGACAGCCTGACATTCCTGGGAATGATTGTGTTAAACACTTTTTTCCCCAAATGTTTTTTCACATCCTCACTGACGTGATGAGACAGCAAATTTCTTGTATCAAACATAGTAAGCAGGATGCCGGCAAGCCCCAATGACGGATTCAGTCTTGTCTTCACCAATTTTACTGTATTTAGCAAATATCCGAGGCCTTCCATAGCAAAATATTCGCACTGAAGGGGTATTATCAAAAAATCGGCTGCGACGAGGGCATTTACAGTTAAAAATCCAAGAGACGGAGGACAATCAAGGATAATGAAATTATACATCACATCCAGATTCTTTAACAGATTGCGAAGCTTTTTTTCCCTGTCCTTAAGATTTACGAATTCTACCTCTATTCCTATCAGATCCTGATTGGCAGGTACAACGTCAAGGTAAGGCAACATCGTACCGACAATTACTTCTTTCAGGGGAACTTCGCCGATCAGGGAATGATAAAGATTCTTTTTGGTGATGAGATTTTTGTCTATTCCCATGCCGCTGCTGGCATTGCCCTGGGAGTCGCAATCAATGAGCAATGTCCTCATTTCCTCCGCCGCCAGAGACGCCGCAAGATTGATGGCTGTGGTTGTCTTGCCAACCCCTCCTTTTTGATTAGCTATACATATGATTTTACGCATGATTTAATGGAACATAAAAGCGTGTTTTTCGGTCATAAATTTTGTGGGGAAGATTAGCATAAAAAGGTATGTTTGAGAAGGAATATTTGACCTTTTTATAGGGCAGTTTTATCAAATTTATAAAGAACTTTTTTCGTAGATGATAATTCTTCGGAAATCACCCGTAAAGGGCAGTGTTATTTCCTGGCTTAAGATATATTTTAATCCTAAAGTTTGAGACATACCGGCAGCTTCTGTCACTTCTTCATCTGCTTTTTTGCCCTTCATCGCTATTAAGATGCCGCTTTCGGACAGAAAGAAGGCACCCATCTGAAGGTATTCAGGCAGCTTGAATGTAGCCCTCGATGTAACTGTGTCAAAACAGCCCCTATAGGATTTATTTTCCATGAGGCCTTCGGCCCGAGAGGTGATCACAAAGATATCCGTAAGTTTTAAACTGCGGATTATGTGCTTCAGGAAAGAGGATTTTTTTCGGGATGACTCGAGCAGAGAGACCTTCAGGGAATTAAGGACAATCTTTAAAGGAACGCCGGGAAATCCGGCCCCTGAGCCTATATCAAGAAACCTACCCTTTTTATTTTTAATAAATGGCAGCAGAGTAAGGGAATCGATGAAATGCTTCATCGGTATGTCGAGTTCAGATTTTACGGAGACCAAATTGATCTTTTCATTCCATTTAAGAAGCTCGTTGTAATACGTTGTAAATTGAGAAACCTCTTTGGCGCCCAGTGTTATACCAAGGGCGTTTGCTGCAGTGGAAAGAGTTTTTGATATATCCTTTTCCATCATCCTCTTGAGACTGTGCCGTAAAGCTCTTTTTTTGTCATTTCGAGTGAAACGAGAAATCCTTGTCCCGACCTGAAGGGAGGGATCTTTAGATGCCTCACATTCGTGCGGAATGACAATTTTTCTATTACTACACAGTCACTTGTCGCAGAGGTTGTCATACATGTCAATCTTTATCTTATTTTATGGTAGCATTAATTTCCATTATCTAATAAATACAGCAAAATGGGCAGACAAATACGCGACAGGGTAAAAACAGCAAACATCACTATTGTTCTGAACAAGCCGAAATATCCGGGCAATGTCGGGTCTGTGGCAAGGTGTGCGAGGAATATGGGGATTGAGAAGCTCTCCGTGGTGGGGAACAGAGATCTTGCCGTGGAGGAGATGAAACAGATGGCAACCCATTTTGCCGCGGGTATTGTCGCCAACATTCAGCACTTTGACCGGCTGGACGAAGCCCTGGCAGGATTTAACTTTATTGTCGGTACGACATCGAGGCGGGGATCGGGAAGAGGGCCCGTTGTATCACCGCGGGAGATGGCGGAGCGCCTGATTGACATATCCCGGGATAACGAAGTGGCACTGCTCTTCGGGCCGGAGGATATGGGGCTATCCAATGATGATCTGCGTTTCTGCCATCTTTTAGTAACCATTCCCACATCGAAGAATAACAAATCCATTAATCTATCTCATGCTGTTATGATCCTCAGCTATGAGATCTTCACGGCTCGTATGGAACAACTGGAGGCCTTTACACCGCGTCTTGCCGAATCGGCGGAGCTTGAGGGTATGTATGCGCAAATGAAGGCGCTTTTAACGAAGATCGGTTTTCTTAATCCTCAAAATCCTGACTACTGGATGATGCACATACGCCGCTTCCTTGCCCGGACGAACCTTTTTTCTAAAGAAGTGAAAATTATCCGGGGCATCTGCCGGCAGTTGGACTGGTACATGAGAAACAAAAAAACTTGACTTTCCATTGACAGAAAACTATTACTCATCAAAATTCCGTCAAATTCCATGGGGGTATAATCATGAAAAAACTCTTTTCCTTTACCGGGGCAAAAAAGATTGTCTTCGGCAACGGTTCCCTGGAGACGCTGCCAGACCATATTCGTGAACTGAATGCTTCGCGTCCCCTGATTGTCCTTGATAGAAATCTAGCCAAGACGGAGATTAAGGAGAAGGTCTTAGATATTCTCGGTAAAGGTGGTTTTAAGGCGACAATGTTCGACCAGAAAGTTGAGGCAGAGCCTAGGCTGGAGTTAGCCGATGAGGGGGTCAAAGCCGCACAGAGGTCAAAATGTGATATTGTCGTGGGTATTGGCGGTGGAAGCGCTATGGATGTAGCAAAGGCCATCGCCGTTCTGGCAGCCAACAATGGCAGGGCGAAGGATTATCTGGGACTGAATAAGGTTCCCGGTCCGGGGCTTCCCAAGATCATGATTCCCACAACCGCGGGCACAGGGAGCGAGGTTACTTTCACCGCTGTGTTTGTCCGGCAGAACCTGAAGAAAAAAGAAGGTATGAATAGTCCATTTCTGTATCCCGAACTTGCTCTTCTCGATCCGACGCTTACACTGTCTCTCCCTTCCGTTTCGACAGCTTCAACGGGTGTCGATGCTCTTTGTCATGCCATAGAATCCTACACCTCAATTAATGCTTCGCCGATGAGTGAGGTACTCTCACTGGAGGCCATCGGATTGATCGCCTCGAACCTGCGAACCTGCGTCCATGATGGGAGTAACCTGGAAGCAAGGGAAAAGATGCTTCTCGGAAGTCTGTATGCAGGTTTGGGACTTGCCAATGCCGGTGTTGGCGCGGTCCATTCCCTCTCCTATCCACTCGGCGGTAAATACGGCGTTTCGCATGGTCTTGCTAATACTATCATGCTGCCCCATGTGATGGCCTTCAATCTGCCGGGTGCTTTAGAGAAATTTGTTGTCATCGCGGAAGTGATGGGAGAAATTGTTGATGATATGCCTCTGCGCGAAGCGGCATATCTTGCAGTGGAAGCAGTGCAATCCCTGATTGAGGATTGTGGCATCTATACAACTCTCGAGGATTTGAACATACCCGAAGAGGCGTTGCCTGAACTTGCCGAGGTGGCAATGACAGTGACGCGACCTTTGGAGAACAACCCCCGTAAAGTGACCATAGAGGATGCTATAGAGATATACGGGGAGGCGTATTAAACGCCCACAAGTTTGTCATTCCCGCGAAGGCGGGAATCTAGGGTTAACTAATTGTTCCCCACTGGAGCCTGCACTCGAATGCTTTTATCGGTGGTGGGGACAGATGCTTGGATTCCCCTGTATCAAGTACGGGGCAGGCGTATCACATCCGGAATGACAACAATAAATAAGTTTTAGTAATAAGATTATAATCTAGTTTTTATTTGGAGGAAGATATGGCCGGTGCGGAACTTATCGGAAAAGAAGAAATTAAAGAAATTATGGATGTGCTGGCAACAGGCATCCTTATGAGATACGGGTTTGACAAGGAGAGAAAGGGCATCTTCAAGGTGCGGGAATTCGAAGAGGCGTTTGCACGGTACTGCGGCGCAAAATATGCCCTGGGTGTGACATCGGGCTCAACGGCACTCAAAGTGGCCCTTGCGGCAATGGACGTGGGACCGGGAGATGAAGTCATCGTACCGGCATTCACCTTCATTGCTACATATGAGGCAGTCCTGGAAGTGGGCGCGATTCCGATAGTGGCGGATATTGATGAGACCTTGAACATGGATCCCGACGATATTGAAAAGAGGATTACTCCCTATACAAAGGCCGTAATTCCCGTACACATGTGCGGCGCGCCGGCACGCATCGACAAAATTATGGCTGTAGCAAGAAAGCATAAAATTCTCGTCCTTGAAGATAATGCCCAGGCCAGTGGAGGGAGCTATCGCGGGAAGAAACTGGGAACATTTGGTGATATGGGCATCTTCAGTTTTGACTATTATAAAACGGTCACCACCGGTGAAGGAGGGATGGTCCTGTCGGATAACAAAAATTATTATCTCCGCGCCGAGTGGTATCACGATCATGGCCATGACCATAACCCCAATGTCAGCAGGGCTCTTGAAGGACGAACAATTCTTGGGTTTAACTACCGGATGAACGAGCTCCAGGGGGCACTTGGTCTTGCCCAGTTGAGGAAGCTCGATACAATCATCGCTGAGCAGAAAAAAAATAAGCAGGCAATCAAGGATGTCCTTAGCAAAGTAAAGGGTGTTAAATTCCGGGATATCCCTGATCCTGACGGTGACACAGCAACC
>DATKLL010000001.1:0-5071 GCA_035542475.1 Syntrophales bacterium | reverse complement strand
ACCGGTGATTGGCTTACTGCAGGTAGGCATACAGGCATACGCGGACCGATATACATACATTCCACTGATCGGTTTATTCATGATCTTAGCCTGGGGAATTGCAGATATATCTACAAATTGGCGTTATCGAAAAATTATCCTGATCTCTGCCTGCAGTCTGATTTTTCTTTCCCTGTTAGTCCAGGCACGGATACAGGTCGGGTACTGGCAAAACAGCATCACTCTGTTCGAACACGCCGTCCGGGCCGTTGATAATAACTACCTGGCGCACAACAATCTGGGTGTCGCCCTGAGTGATGCCGGAATGTATGAGAATGCCGTCAAGCATTATTCCGAGGCCATCAGAATAAAGCCAGACTATGAGAATGCTCATTTCAATTTAGCTCACCGCTTATCCTCACAAGGCAGGACTGAAGAGGCTATTGAACATTATTCAGCGGCTGTTTATATCCGGCCAGATTTCACAAATGCGCATAACGAACTCGGGAAACTCCTGGCATCAAGAGGAAATTTCCGGGAAGCTATCTTTCATTACAAGGAAGCCCTTAAAAAAGACCCGGCTGATGCGGTTACGTATTACAACTTAGGCATTGCCTTAATGGCGATGCAGCATTACGAGGAAGCCGTCAGGCAAATCCTGGAAGCTACTAGAATGAATCCCGAATTTGTCGAAGCACATAATGATCTCGGAATAGCCTTGGTACACTTGGGAAAGACAAGTGAGGCAATAGAACATTTCCGGAAAGCCGTGTCATTGAAACCTGACTACATGGCTGCGCGGGATAATCTCCAGAAAGCAACGGAATTACAACAAAGATTGCGCTGAAAAAATAGCTTGTCCTCCTCAAAGCTTCCGTAGTTTTATTATGGCTGCCTTTTTCTTACGGGAAAGTCTTTTTGATGGTCCTTTCCTTTTCACATTGGCTGTAATTTCATCATCTTTATCCTTGTCATATCTTCCTTCAATATAGGAGGATGAATCGGGCAGGCCGGTTTGTAGCCTGCAAGTGAACTCCTCGAACTCGCGGGACGATATGGCAGTCACCCCTCTGCGAGTGACAAAATCGGCAATATCCCTATCCGATGTGACAACAACGATTTCTTCTCCTTGTTTTTCAACGTTGCGCTTGATGACATCATCTGCCTTCTCACCTCGCCGAGAATAAATAATATCAATGCCCTCCTGTCGATCTCGCTCTTCCTCGGCAGGACCGTTTTCCCAGCCGTCAAAGACAATTGTCACCTTATGTCCCTTATTCTTTCTATAGCCTGCCATAAAGCGTATCAAAGCCTTTCGGCCTTCTTCCAGGCTTAATCTCTCATACCGCCTCAGTGAATCGGATTGCCTGATAAGGTTATACCCGTCGATAATAATATGCATACTAATTCAAACTAAAAGACTTTTAAATAAATGTCTCATTCTGGAGAGTTAACCCTGGACTCACCGTTGATTTCTTTAAAATTAATTATCCATGAAATCCATCGTCGATAAATTTTCTTTCAGTATGTATCCTGGTTTTTACTTGACCTTAGTCCTATGCTTCTGCTATTTTTTATCAGTTTTTATATTAGATAGCTCTTTACAGGTTAATCCCCTCCATATAACCTTCTGCAATAGAGTAATAGGTATATTACCATGGACCAGCAAAGATATAAATTGAATTAACCATTTTGATATTTCCATAAAACTTTAAAATTAAACACCCTTAAAAACATGTGGAGGCACGATATGAAAAAAAAGACATATGAACAAGGAGAAAGTTACAAGTATCAACTCATCCTCAAACACTTGCTTGAGACCCCCCTTTTCTTTGCCCCGGATCAGCAGATCGTTTATAGAGATAAAGTTCGTTTTACATACAGAATGTTTAATGAGCGCATCCACAGATTAGCCAACGCGCTAAAGCTACTCGGTGTCAAAGCGGGTGATACGGTTTGCGTGTTTGACTATGACAGCCATCGTTATTTGGAATGTTTCTTTGCCATACCGATGGTGGGAGCAGTTCTTCACACTCAAAATTGGCGGCTATCGCCGGAACAGATCCTTTATACAATGAATCACGCAGGGGACGATGTTGTCCTGATTCATGCGGACTTTTTACCTATCCTGGAGGCAATAAGGGATAAACTAACCACTGTCAAAAAGATTGTCTTGATCACCGATGATGATCAACGGCCGGCGACAAAGATAAATATCGATATAGAATATGAAGAGATGTTGAGGGGAGCATCCAGACAATATGATTTTCCTGACCTAGATGAGCATACAAGAGCAACAATATTCTATACTACAGGAACAACGGGGGCTCCAAAGGGTGTCTACTTTTCGCACAGACAGCTTGTGCTTCATACACAAGCAGTCTTAATAGGCTTAGGCGTCTATGAATCGGTCGCCAGGTTCCGGTCAAATGATGTTTATATGCCGATCACACCTATGTTTCATGTCCATGCATGGGGAATCCCTTATGTGGCGACCTTACTGGGTGTGAAGCAGGTCTATCCAGGCAAATACGAGCCGGAGATGCTTATGAAGCTTATCTTGACGGAGAAGGTCACTTTCTCCCACTGTGTTCCGACGATTCTTCACATGCTTGTGAGCAGTCCCGCAGTCAAGAAATTGGACTTATCAAGATGGAAGGTAATTATCGGCGGTTCGAGGCTGCCCAAGGGACTGGCAAAAGCAACGATGGATCTGGGCATTCAGGTTTTTTCCGGTTACGGGATGTCTGAAACCTGCCCGGTAATCTCACTGGCAACCCTCAAGCCACACATGCTTGATTGGAATAAGGAAAATCAGATTGATAAATTGATCATGACCGGGCTCCCGATACCCTTTGTGTACGCAAGAATTGTAGATCATTCAGGGAAAAAAGTGCCGCATAACGGCGAATCGACGGGTGAACTGATTTTAAGAGCGCCGTGGCTTACGGAAACTTATTTTAAGGATCCTGAAAGGACGAAAGATTTATGGAAAGGTGGATGGCTTTATACGGGAGATGTCGCCAATATTGACCCGGCCGGATACATACAGATTACGGACAGAACCAAAGATGTTATCAAAACAGGAGGGGAATGGATTTCTTCTCTCGAATTGGAAAATCTGATCAGCCAGCATGAGGCTGTATCGGAAGCGGCAGCTATCGGCGTCCCTGATGACAAATGGGGGGAGCGCCCACTACTGATTATTGTCTTGAGGCCTGAATACAAAGATAAGGTTAGCAGTGAAGATTTGCAGAAATTCATGACTAAATTTGCAAAAGAAGGCAAAATTCCGAAATATGGCGTACCAGATCGCTACCTCATTGTTGATGGGATTCCCAAAACTAGTGTGGGCAAGATTAATAAAATTCAATTGAGAAAATTATATGGATAGGAGGATGAAAAATGGATTTTGAATTGACCGATGAACTGAAGATGTTGAAGGACATGGCATACAAATTTGCTCAGACTGAATTTACAAAGGTATCTCGTGAATGCGATGAAGAGGAAAAATACACACCGGAGATTCGCAAAAAGGCTGCGGAAAATGGGCTGGTTGCCGCCTGGGTGCCGGAAGAATACGGTGGATCAGGAGTGGGCAGCCTGGGCAACGCCATAATTACTGAGGAGTTGTCCAAGGTGGACATGGGCATTGGCCTGAATGTCGTCGCCTCCTGTTTCGGGTGTGAGGCCATATTCCAGTATGGGACGGAGGAGCAAAAAAAGACGTACCTCCCCCCCGTATGCCGCGGGGAACAGGTCAGCTCCGGGGCTTTTACGGAACCCAACGCCGGTACTGACGTCGCAGGATACAGGACTAAGGCCGTAAAAAGTGGAGGCGATTACATTATTACCGGAAACAAGATGTTCATCACCAACGGAACTGTCTGCGATTTCATGGTTGCCCAGTGCATTACAAACCCGGAGGAAAAGAAGCACAACAGTTTTAGTCTTATTATTATTCCGGCAAACACCGCGGGTGTGACAAGAAATAAGATTCATGGGAAGATGGGCATCCGGTCCAGTGACACAGCAGAAATCGCCTTTGAGGATGTACGTGTCCCACAGTCCAATTTGGTTGGTAAAGAAGGTGCTGGCTTCCGCCAATTGATGCATTTTTTTGACGTGACGAGGGTGATGGTGTCAGCGCAGGCGCTGGGACTTTCTGAAGCATGCCTGGAGACGAGCATCAAGTATGTTAAGGAAAGAACAGCATTTGGCGCCCCTTTGGGTTCATTTCAGTTGACCCAGATGAAACTTACCGAGATGGCTATCAGGATCGAGGCATTGAGGGGCCTCATTTATAAGTCGGCATGGCTTATCGATCAGGGCCGGCCTGATTACACTTTGGCGGCAATGACTAAGTACTTCGGAGGGCAGACGGCTGTATTCTGCGCCAATTATGCAGTGGAGCTCCATGGGGGTTACGGCTATATAGATGAATATAACGTCCAGAAATGGTACCGTGACGCGAAGATCCTCGAACTCTATGAAGGGACCAAAGAAGCTGAGATCATGACCATTGGCAGAACACTGCAGGTGCGGTAGGCCCATTTACTACGGATGTCTCTATCCTGCCATCTCAAGCGCTGCAATGCACTTTGACCACAATATTGTCATTTCTAAGACAGTGAAGCTTTCCGCCCGTGAGTGGGAAGCTTTACTGTCTTTGTCCGTCTTGTCGGTTTATCTTTTTCTTGACACATGAATGACTGACCCCTATACTCCGGTGACCAAAAGCAATGTCTCTACCAGAGAATTATCATGCCCCCTCAAAAAAATCAGATTATCCTCATCTGCCTTTTCCTGTCCATTACCACTCTCATTGCCTTCTGGCAGTTGAAGGATAATGACTTCGTCAATTATGATGATTACAAATACATCGTTGACAATCCTCATGTCAAAGAAGGATTTGACGCATCTACAGTTGCCTGGGCATTCACAAATTATCATGTGGGGCACTGGCATCCATTAACATGGCTCTCATTCATTCTTGACTATAAGTTATACGGGTTGAATCCGTCGGGATACCACCTGACCAACCTTTTTCTGCATGTGATCAATACGCTGCTGTTATTTCTTCTATTCACGG